>JALWHQ010000445.1 GCA_026983525.1 Anaerolineae bacterium
GCCAAATTTGTTTTCTTGTTTTGCGTAGGACGGGACAAATTGCCCCCACTATGTCACCGCAGCACCTGAGTAAAGAACTCACGGATAAAGTCCTTTTCCAATTGCAGGGTCTGTTCCTCATCCTCCCATAGAGGGGCTGTCACCTTGAACATCACGACCCCTCGGCCCAAATCCCTCGCGGCATCAGGCCACACGTAAAAGTACAAAACCAAGTGTCTCCAGGAATCTTTCACCGCGTCTACACGCAATGCACGAATACTCCCTTGTTCCAGGGGGACCTCTTCGCTTTCTACACTCGTCTGCCAACCATCGGAAATATAGCAAATTTCGGTGGGGTGAAAACTGCGGGCTCGGCGACTTGCTATTAGACTCAACCAGACATAACGACCATCGGGCAAAGTGTACTTACGCTGCACCAACTGCTCCGGCTCGAGCAGGATGAACACTTCGATATTCGTCACAGGCACCTCTTGACCTTTCCACGCTCCAATGGCAAGGGGTAATTGACCTAAATCCCTGTCCACGCTAAAGTCATAGGGAGAGAGAACTACACGTTCGTAGGGTGTACGACGCCAGTTATCGATATCCACAACCCATGTGTTAGCCGCGCGCGACGTCAGACCGGGAATGACATCAGGCCGAGTGAATAACAGCCCTATCCCCCCCAGAAACAAAATAAGCAAGACTACAAGAGATCGGACCGAACGCTGTCGCATCGCACCACCCGAGCAAGCACAATAAGAAAGGCAAAGGCAGCCAGGAAGAACACGTATCCCGAGTAATTGTGATAGAAGTCAAACCCTGCCTCTGCCCCCCAACGGTTAGCCACGAAAAGCAAGGACACTACACGAGCGAGGTTTCCTACTAACGCCAGGGGAAAGGCACTCAAAAGGAGAAGCAAGCGCCCCCACCAGGGGCCGGATACGATGAACGCAAAAAGCGTGCTCAACGTTACCAGTGATACCATCGACCGCAGCCCACTACATTGGGCTCCCACTATGAGGTTAGCATTCGGTAAAGAAATTTGGCTACCCTGCGTCACCACTGGAACCCCTAACAGGCTGACCACCCTCGCCGACCATGTACCTGTCACCTGAGCCAAAGGCAGGCTAATCCATTCCACAAAAGGTAACGGCACAGCCAACAGCGCAAATGCAAAGGCAAACCACACGCGGCGTAGCGTAATCCATCCAGCAATCGCCCACACCAGGGCGGCTCCCATAACGATCCACACAAGTGCAGCCAAATAATCGGCCCGCTGCCTATTGAGCCAAATATATGTAACCATCAAGATGCCCAAGAGGATCAAGCCCATATCATGTCCCCCCCATTCAGCTTCCTCGGGCCAAAGCCGCCATAAGATATAGAGGGAAATGGGCAATACCAACAAACCGTGCGAATAGAAATCATTCGTCCACCACTGCTGCCATAACCAGCGCAACGCGGGCAAACCCACAAACAGCCAAGCCATGGCGCTTAACAGTGGGACGAGGAACGCTGCATAATTATCAGACATCCTCTTATCATCCGGCCGTTGTCCTTCCATCATTGTTCCCTTCCTGTACCTAACCAACACTATTTTCTGTAGTCCGGTAACGTGGTCATAGATTATATCAGGGATTTGCCCTAACTGTCACATATGGCCGTATCTTCTCCAACGTAACCGGCCCGATTCCCTTGACCCGGAGAAGATCATCTACACCCCCGTAGGGACGCGCATCTATAATGCGCCTGGCCATGGCCGGCCCAACGCCGGGAATGGCTTCTAGTTCTTCCTGAGATGCGGTATTGATGTCCACGGGAAATTGCACATCTTCCTTCTTCGTCCCCTTCTGGACCTCGGCAGATGGGCTGGCGGGCTGTTCCCCCTGCGCCGGAACGTGCACGTGGTCGCCGTCGCGAAGGGGTTGTGCAAGGTTCACCCGCAGCACGTCCGCGTCCTGTGTGAGCCCTCCTGCAGCAGCCACCGCGTCTTGCATGCGCGCATCGCGAGGCAGAGTGTAGACTCCAGGGGAACGCACTGCACCTGTTACATACACCTGAATGGGGCTTGGTGTGGGCGTGGGAGGCAGGGGCCCGGGAGTGGGAATCTCAAGCACCAGCGGTTCCGGCCGAAAGAGCCAAAACCGCCCGATGAGAAGTCCGAGCAAAAGGCCCAGCAAGAGACCCAGTAGGAGGAAGTAGGGATCGCGAGGGCGAACGTTTTCCATATGTCCTTATCCCGGGAGCAGCCAGCCTGGAACCCAGAGGTTGCCGTAGCCGAGAACGTTGGCCACCGTGGTCACGACCAGCACGATAATGCCGGCGGCAATGAGCACATAGTCCCGCGGCTCGTACTTCAACTCGATGACCCAGGTGCGCTTGGGCTTGGCGCCAAAAGCCCGCAGATCCATCGCATCGATGATATCCTCCCCGCTGAGGATTGTGCCGATGGTCACGGGCACGATGAGGGGCGCGAGGTTACGGATCTGCTGGAACAAACCGCCCCCCTTACGCTCCAATTCATACCCCCGCGCTCGCTGGGCATCCAGGGTCACCTGAAAATCCTTGGCCACCGTGGGCACCAGGCGAAAGGCCAGGTCGGTAGCGACGGCAAACTTGTCGCTCATCCCCAGGCCGCGGAAGGTCACCCCGTACTGGGCGGGGTGGATGGTGAAGGGCACCAACAACCCAAAGGTGGCCATAGTGACCATGCGCACAAATTGACTGGCCGCGAAGGCCAATTGCTCCGCGCTTATCGTGAACGTAAACCGGCCAAAAAGCACCGTCGACCAGATAGGGTGAGTGACCTTGTACGCCTCCTCTCCGCCACGTCCTGTAAGCGCGGTAATCGTCACCAGCATCGTGATGATCGGGAGGACGACCATCCAGAAGCGGCGGGTTTCCTGCCAGGTAAGGCGGGCAAGGAAAAAGGCGCCCAGTGCAACGCCCAGCCACGCCACGAGGATGCGGAAATCCCACACTTGAATGATGGCGATAATGGCGCAGAACATGAAGATGAGCCGCGCGCGCGGGTCTAGGCGCTGAATGATGGTGTCGCGATCCTTGTACGACCAGGTGACAATCATGGGTGTGCAACCTCTTGCCGAACAGGTGGTGGGCCCGCGCGAGGGGCACGGTATGGATGTGCCCCTCGCTCCTTTCGACTACGCTATCGTCCCGTCTGGGCCCGTGCCGCTTCGTAGGCAGCATACAGGATGGGCACCAGGATGATGTCGAAGATGAGGTTCGTCCCAGCGGCGGGCAAGAACTCACCGATGATGGCCGTGGCCGGGCTATACCCATTTACCCAGATGTCGGCGATGGACGCGAAGCCCATGCCCACGATGACGCCCAACGCGCCCCAGACTACCGCAGCGGCAATATCGGGCTTGCTGCGCAAGAAGAACCACGCCACCACCACCAGGACGACGAGCAAGATGAGGAGAACGGGCGTCCACTGGCCCGCAGTCGTTCCAGCCCAGGGGTGCTCCACACCGGGGAACGCCACAGTGAGGATAACGAAGAGCACCATGAGCGCGGCCACAACAATAAGCATCTTCTGCGTGACTTTCCGGCGTTCCTCAGCCGTGCGCCAAGCAAGAATCAGGCCGGGAATCATGCCCATCAACCCGTTCCCCAGGTCCCAAACGGGGAACACCCCCCAACCGGTAAGTGCGTCACCGATGATGTTGCCCACGGCTCCGCTGAAGAAGCCAACGACCGGGCCAAAGGCCAAACCAAAGAAAATGGGAATGGCAACGGCCGGACGCAAGGCCACAAAACTAACCGACGGCAACTGGAACACGTTCGTTGCCCAGGAAAAGATCCCGTACAACACAGCGCCAATAGCCATCATGACCACTTCACGCGTGCCAACATCCCAGATGGGTTTGTTGGCGAAGAAGAAATAAATGGCCATCACGATAATAGCCCCAATGATGTACAGGATCCACCCTGTCGCCGAAGCCTTCTCTCCACCGGTTACCAGGTTAACCAGGAAGAGGAAGACCGTGGCGACAACAACCGCCCCAAGTACCTTCGTCAATGTGGAACGAGCAGTGTCCATGATGCCACCTCCGTGCGATGATGATAAAGGGGGATGAACGGACCGAATGAAAACGCGCTTCACTCTACATTATACCACACCGACCAGCGCTTCCAGGGGGAGGAATGTTCCCGTGTGCTCAACGTGCATCAGGTTCAATCGAAGCAGGCTGGTAGGGCGAAGGCGGCACTGCTCCAATCGTTCTTCATCGGCCAACACCTCTTCGGGCGCGCCGTCGGCCACAACCCGGCCGTCGTGAACGAGGATGACCCGGTTGGCGTACTGGATGGCCAGGTCGATATCGTGGGTAATGAAGACGATGGCCTCCACCGGCATCTGGACGATGGCATTCATGAACTGGGTGTAGTGCCGGTAGTCCTGGCCCGCGGTGGGCTCGTCCATGACGAGAATCTTGGATTCCATAGCCAGCACCGCGCCGATGCCCACCCGTCGCTGTTGCCCATAACTGAGGGCCAGAGGGGAAATGTCCGCGAATTCGGTCAAGTCCATGATCTCCAGACTCCGCTGGACGTTGCGGGCCACCCGCACCTCGTCGAACCCCAGGTTGCGCGGGCCAAAGGCCAGTTCTTCCCACACGGTGGGCGCGAAGAGCATGTGAGAGGGATTTTGGAACACAAAGCCCACGGTGTGTGCAGCCTGTGCCACTGTGATGTCGCGAGTATCTCGCCCTTCGAGCAGCACCCGTCCTGAGGTGGGTTTCTCCAGGCCGATCAAGTGGCGCACCAGGGTGGTCTTGCCGGCGCCGTTCGGCCCCAGAACAGCGATCACGTCCCCGGGGTAAATTTCCAGGCTGACGTCGTGCAACACCTCGCGCTCGGGCACGTAGCCAAAACGTACGTTCTCCATGACAACCAAGGGATCCACGTTCTCTTGGCGCGCCCGCTTTGGGGGAGGTGGAGGCGCGCCCCGCTCTTTCATGCGCGCTATGGCTACCTCCGCGGGAAGTTTCACATCGAAGGGATTCACGGCCTCGAGAAAGCCGTCAATCTCACCGTAGTACACGAGTTCCCCCTCTTCGAGGAAGAGGGCTTTGTCGGGCCGGATGCTCAATACACTCTCCACCCGATGTTCAATAAGCAAAATACTCTTTCCAGAATCGGCCAACTGGCGGATCAGGACCAGAGCTTCCTCGGCACTGGCCGGATCGAGGTTGGCCAGGGGCTCATCCAGCACGAGGATGTCGGGCTCCATCACCAGAACGTCGGCAATAGCAACTTTCTGCTTCTCGCCCCCACTGAGCGCGTAGGTCTCTCGGTCGCGCAGGTGGGAGATCTCCAGGTAGTCCAGGACCTTATCCACCCGCCGCAGGATTTCTTCCCGCGGGACGGCCAGGTTCTCCAGCCCGAAGGCCACGTCGTTCAGCACGTACGCGCCCACAATTTGCCGCTCCGGATCCTGAAGCACCGTGCCCACCATCTGGCTGATGTCGGCCAACTTCAGCGGGGTGGGGTCTTGCCCCAAAATGCGGATTTCACCGCTTAGCTCGCCCCCTTTGTAGGAACGAGGAATAAGGCCGTTAATACAGCGCATGAGGGTCGTTTTGCCACACCCGGACGCGCCCGCGACCAAGACCAATTCGCCCGGTTGAACATCGAAGGAAATATCGCGTAGGGCGAAATCCTGACGTGTGCGATATCGGTAAGAAAGATGTTGTACGTCGAGAGCATTCATTCTTATGTCATCCATACGCTATCCCCATCTCACGGGAATGTTTACAACAGACGCTGTGCCGTTTACGATACTGTTCCACGGACAAAGGGGGCAACTCACTCCTCTTCCCACAACCGACGTACAAGCATATCCTCCAAGGTATGAAGGACCTCCACCAGTTCGTCCTCCTCCTCGATAGTGGTGAGAATATTCACCACTTCCTGCTCTTCACGCAGCACCCGATACTCACGCCCTTCGAGATGAAGGCGACGAGCCTGAGGGAGTCCCACGTTTCGGGTTGCTTCCAGGCGAATGCGGCCCGCGGTATCCGCGTAGAGCATCCACACGCCGGTAGCACCCTCACGACGGGCGATGACGTCCTCCCCAACGACCACATCCCACCCTTCTTGCTGTAGGATTTCGGCCAGGGTTTGCAGCGATAGGCGCTTCATTGTGGTTCTTCCTTGAAGAAACATCCTATGCCCTCGGCAATTCCCAGGGCTACGAGATGACTTTTCCGTGTGAGTAAGTGCTTATCCCCGCCCAAATAGCCGGTCTCGATAATGGCTGCCGGAGTATCCTCACTAATCTTGGAGAAAACGTGGTAGTCGGTCATGTCCTCGGTAATGTGTAGGCGGACAAATGTAAGCCCAGTGAGGGAAGCATACTCCCGTGTGAGACATTCAACCAAGCGATCATCCCGTCTGGGATGTGGGCTTTTTCCCCAACGAGCAACTTTGAATCCACTGGCCTCAATACACGAGTCGGCATGTACAGAGACAAGCACATCAGCCCTAAGGCCTTGGAGGCGAGGATCTTTTTCTTTCAGAACGATCACCCTTGCGCCCGCATTGCGGAGCAGCCGCGCCAACTGGTCGACAATCGTACGGACCACGTCTACCTCGGCCAGGCCATTCTCGCACAGAGCGCCGGAATCGTAGCCGAGGTGCCCACTCACGATAGCAACGTCCTTACCTCGCACGGCCAGACTCGTGCCTGGAGAGACACGTACCGGCAACGCGGGGGAAAGCGTCCCTTCTCTGACACTCTGGTAATAACGCAGCCCATACCAGAGCCCACTTATCAGAACAATTACCCACAACCACCAGGGGATATAGGCTCGCGTTCGAGAACGCTCCCGTGCCATGGCTTAGGCCATCACAAGGGCTCCGGCCGCTGCCCGCACCAGTGAGCGGAACAGGCGTCTTTGAGCCTCCTGATAGGGCGGGGGAAAATCCTCCACACGCTCGGGATGCCACTGGACTCCGACAACCCAACGATGGTTGATGCTTTCAACCCCTTCGATGATGCGTTCATCGCTCGCCAGCCAGGCCGACGCCAGCAACGAAGGAGCCAACACATCTCGCGTGACTACTTGATGGTGATAAGTGTTGACGATAAGTTCTTCCAGTTCGCCCAGTGCTTGCCAAAGCAGGGAGCCGCGACGCACGCGTACTTTATGTGTACGCACATCGTGGCTCTCGTGACGACCATGATCGGGGATATGTTGCAACAGTCCTCCCCCCATGGCCACGTTTAGCACTTGGATACCCCGACAAATGCCCAGAATGGGCATGTTTCGCTCCAAGGCCAGGCGAATCAACTCGATTTCCAGAACATCACGCTCCTCGTCAATGGAGTCCACATACGTACCATTCACCGGAGCCCCGTACCGTCGGGGATGTACATCTCCCCCCCCTCCCAGGACCAGGCCGTCGATGCGAGTGATGATCTCGTAAGGAGCAGCGTCAATTTCCGGCGGGAGCACGATCACTTCGGCTCCTGCCGCTTCCAAACAGCGCACATAATGTCGATTCTTCGGGTGATCCTTGTCACGACCGCGGGTTACGGTAAGTCCAATGAGTGGTTTCGACTTCATAACTTTACACCTCGGGGAATAAACTGGGTTGTTCAGCCTCAGAGGGCTTTTGGACGGGGAAGGGAATGCCCAGGTGCTCGTAGGCCGCGCGCGTGGCTACACGCCCACGCGGTGTCCGTTCTAAAAATCCCAATTGGAGCAGATAAGGCTCGACAACATCCATAATCGTATCCGCTTCCTCACTTACGGAGGCGGCAATGGTTTCCAGGCCCACCGGGCCACCCCCGAACTTCTCAATAATGGCCCGTAACACGCGCCGATCCAGGTCGTCCAATCCCAACGCGTCCACGTCCAGGAGGGCAAGGGCCTTCTCGGCCACCTGTTCGTCGATACGACCGTCCGCACGCACCTGGGCGTAATCGCGCACGCGGCGCAGGAGTCGCAGTGCCACGCGCGGGGTGCCCCGCGCGCGCCGGGCAATCGTCGCTGCCCCCGCTTCCGTGATTTCCACCTGAAGTAAGGAAGACGCCCGCTCGACGATTTGTATCATAGCCGCAAGATCGTAGAAATCCAGGCGAAACACAGCCCCAAACCGGGCACGCAATGGAGCAGTCACCAAGGCCAAGCGCGTGGTAGCGCCGATGACCGTGAAGCGGGGCAACTTAAGCCGAATGGAACGGGCACTGGGGCCCTTGCCCACCACAATGTCCAGGGCGAAGTCCTCCATGGCCGGGTACAGCACTTCCTCCACAGCCCGCCCCAGACGGTGGATTTCATCGATGAACAGAATGTCTCCCCCGCGCAGGTTGGTCAAGATGGCTGCCAGGTCACCGGCCCGCTCGATAGCGGGGCCAGACGTGACCTTGATGTTCACGCCCATTTCGCGGGCAATAACGTGGGCCAGTGTCGTCTTGCCCAGACCAGGGGGGCCATAGAAGAGGATGTGATCCAGAGCCTGGCCGCGCGCCTTTGCCGCCTCAACCAAGATGCGCAAATTCTCCTTGAGGCGCTCTTGACCTATGACATCATCCAGGGTTTGAGGTCGCAACGCAGCATCGAGCGGCACATCCCCTGGACGTTCTTGCGGAGCCACGACCCGGTCATTCATCTCCATTGACCACATACGTGCATGGGATGAATAACGACTTAGGGCTTTCTACCACGAATTGGACCATCGTCGACTCGTTGTCCCTGTGAACGAGCGTTTGTTCTCATAACTTAGAAGGGGACATCATCATCCAAAAAATCACCGCTGGGCTCAGCTACCTCAGATGGACTACCCGAAACACCTTCCGTGTGACGTCCACCAAGGAAACGAACGTTGCGTGCAGTCAGTTCCAGGGTCGCGCGTGGATTTCCCTCACTGTCCAACCAAGCACTGACATCTACATCTCCCTCGACAAGAACCAGACGCCCCTTGCTGAGGTACTGATTGCACTGTTCGGCCAATTTACGCCAGGCCGTCACGCGAAACCATGTGGTCTTCTCCTGCAACTGACCGTCACCAGACGTCCAACGACGGTTGACCGCCACCCGAAATGACGTTACAGGCACTCCACTTGGCGTAAATCGCATCTCCGGATCCGTTCCCAAATATCCGACAATCACCACCTTTTGATACATGTCCCTGCCTCCCTGTATGTGAATGAGAACCGTGAAAGCGCTGTGCCCCTACTTAAAACAATTGTACTGCAGAGGAAGAGAGTATGCCAATGTGTTCGCCGGGCTTACACCTTGTCCTTGTAATACCCGCGGTAGGCTTCCGGCAGCATGAGCGCGATGTGTTTCATAATTTCGTCCGTATACATGTCCAACTCAGCCCCCTTGGCCCGCTTGGGCGTATCGGTCAATACCAAGGGTTTCCCAACGCGAATGTGGATGGTCGGACGACGTAACCGCCGCACCTCCTTCCAAAATGTTTCCTGTCCCCACATAGCCACGGGCACGATGGGCGCCCCTGTACGGCTGGCCATGTACGCGATGCCTGCCTTTCCTTTCTGAAGAACTCCCGAACGTGAACGCGTTCCTTCAGGAGCAAGTCCCAGTACTCCGCCTTTCTTCAACCACTGAATTGCCCTGGTGATGGCTTTGCGATCGGGTTCGCCCCGCCGTACGAAGATGGCATGTCCGAACAGTCGCAACAGGGTGCCCACAAACCAATGATTCTCCCACTTTTCCGCGGCAAAGGTCGCGACCTCATGGGGTAGCACAACGAACAACACCGGAATATCCATCCAATGGAGATGATTTGGAGCCACAATGTAGGGACCATGCTTGGGGAAGTTTTCCGTCCCCTCGACGTCCAGTCGACCGAACAGGCGGATAAGTCCACGAATGAGGGCCTGCAATACCCGATAGAACCATCGCCGCTCTGTCTGAACACGGATATCCGCATGATTTGTAGTAGTGCGTTGACCGACAAATGTTTGACTTCCCATGATCCTCCCATCATCTCTTTTGTAATCT
>JALWHQ010000446.1 GCA_026983525.1 Anaerolineae bacterium
ACCTACGAGGGGGTGGGGGTGAGGGCCGAAAGACCGATATCGTCAGTTTCCGAACGCTTACTGTAACTTGAACACTAACATACCTAAGACGCCTTTACCTCAGGCGCCTCGGGTACTCTGTATGGTGCCCCCCTTTGCTTGCACATTTGGTCTTACGCCCGCGTTGGGGTATGCTCCTCTCTGACCGTGTAACGCGTAGCGCTCCTCCGTCAGGAAGGCGGATGATCGGTATCTGGACATTGACCGCAGAGGATCACGACATTGCCCATCTCCTGCTTGGAGAACTGGATGCGTTGTACCGTACCGCGCGCTATCTGACCGGGGACGCGCACGTGGCCGAGGATATCGTGCAGGACGTGGTGGTCAAGGTCCTCAAGCATCGGGCCAAGGTGCGCCCCGGGAGTTCCGCGCGTGCCTGGTTGTTTGCGATTTTGCGCAACACCGTTATAGATTACTTTCGCCGCCAAGGACGGCAGTTTCGCACCATCGGGCTGGACGACCTGTCAGAATCCAATGACCCGCTGCTATATGATGCAGTAGATGCGCAGGTGCTCAATAGCGTGTTGGACGCGGAAATCGAAGAGGCATTAAACCGCCTGCCCGAGGAAATGCGGCTGGCCGTGCTTCTTGCCGATGTCGAAGGGCTAAGTTATAAAGAGATCGCCGAAGTGCTTCAGTGGCCTCCGGGCACGGTGATGTCGCGCTTGTATCGGGGGCGACAGAAGTTGCGACAGTACTTGCGGGAATATGCACAACGTTTGGGATATCGCCTGTGATGTCTGAAGAGCATGAGCAAGGAATCCATCTCCACGCATACCTGGACGGGGAACTCTCTGTCCAGCAGGCTCGCACGTTTGAGGAGCGCCTCGCGCGCGACTCCGCGTTGCGCCGCGCGCTCGATGAGGAACGGGCTTTCCGAAATCGCTTTCGGGCCCGGATGCGCCAAGTCCGCGCGCCTTCTTCCCTGCGCGCGGACGTAGCCCACCTCCTTCAGGAAGCGTCGGCATCGCCTCGTCCCACATTTTGGTGGGAGAAAGTGCGTTCTTGGTTGGACGTCTCCCACCAAATGCCGCGTTGGGCTTTGGCCCTCTACACCGCACTCCTCATCGTCCTGATAGGAGGCACTTCCTGGTTTGTTCAGCAGCGCCCTGTGCCAACAGGCGATGTTCCGCACACGGTGTTCCGCAAACTGGCGGGCAGACACAACGTGTACGTGTATCCCACGCCTCTGGTAGACATCTCGGGAGCGCCTGCGGAGGTCTCCGCGTGGTTCCAGAAGCGCACCTCGCGGGCCGTGGCAGTTCCCCAACTCCCTGGATGGGCACTGGTCGGCGGGCGAGTTGGCGAATTTCACCACCAGCCCACTCTGCACCTGATTTACCGTCAGAACGGGCAGTATGTTTCCCTTATCGTGTTCGTTCCTCGAGATGATGACTTTCCTCCATCGTCGCGCCGCAGCCTCGATGGTCGCGAGGTCTACATGGGCACCGCATGGGAGCAACCCGTCATCCTCTGGCGAGAGGGAGGGAACGGGTATGCCCTTATTGGCGAAAGCGGCCAGGCACTGGACACCCTTCTCACGCTTGTGCCCTCTTCCCCATAAAAACACGCGTCCTCGGGAATAAATCCCCCTCCTCAAACGTATTGCATACGGGAAGCAGGTCCATCACATGTTGCCTTTAATCCAGGCACTTAACCCTGTAACGAGGAGGGAGATGCCATGAGTCGACGAACGTCCACGGTGGTTCTGCTGGCTGTGTTTCTCCTGTTGCTGGGGGCGTTTGCTTATGCCATTGCTGCGCCCGCGGCCCCCGCAGCCCTATCGGGCCGCGCGAAGCAGCGGGATGCTACCCCCCTGCACAGTGACCGATTGATCATCCAGTTGAACGGTGTGGAAGCGCCATCTATGGGCGCACTGCGCGGTTACCTGGTCAAGGATGACGGTCAGACGGTTACCCCCATTGGTGAACTCCCTGTGGTGGATGGGGCCATCAACACCACCTGGGATTCCCCCACCCAGGAAAACCTCATTGGCAACTACAGCACCTTCCGCATCACCAAGGAAGAGGTATACGCCCAGGCGGAACTGCCCGCGGGCGCGCTGAAGCACATCCGCCATGTGGTGTACATGCGGAGTGAGACGCCCAACAATGTGGGTTACGCCGTGGGCCTGGTGCAACAGGCCGAGGCCCTGCTGACCCACGCCAACAACGCCAAGACCTGGGCGGATAACGGCGACCTGGGCGAGGCCAAGCGCCACACCGAGCATGTGATCAACATCCTCGTAGGGGAGGACAG
>JALWHQ010000447.1 GCA_026983525.1 Anaerolineae bacterium
TCCCGAAGCGACCAGCATGAATATGCTGGCCTTTACTCGACGAACCGAAGTCCGCCGAGCACATGCGGTATTAGCCACCCTTTCGGGTGGTTATCCCCCACTTCGGGGCAGGTTACCCACGTGTTACTCACCCGTCCGCCGCTGATCCCCCAGGCAAAGCCCGGGTTCACCGCACGACTTGCATGTGTTAGGCGCGCCGCCAGCGTTCACCCTGAGCCAGGATCAAACCCTCCATCAAAGAGAGTTTTTATCCTAAGCCAAACTCACAAGTTACCTCCAGGAGCCCTGGTCTCCCTACCAGACCTCCCTGCCACTCTTCAGTTGTTAAGGTGCCCAAGCCTTCGCTTCAGGCAAGCGGGCATTTTATCCAACCCTCTTGGGCCTGTCAAATCTACCCGCTCTCTTGGCACACCTCGGAGTTCTTTCTCGCCAACAAAAACCGCCGCTTTCGCGGCGGCGTGACATCCCCTCTCCGTTATTCTACGGTACGCTTCCCACTTTTCAGGCGGATGTCACGACAACCTCCGAAGTGCATTTTTCTTGTTAAGCCTGCTCACCTACCAGGCTCGCCTCTATTATAACACAATTCCCCAACCTGTCAAGTCTCTCCCGCCAAAAAGTGAGACTTACTATCGCCACACAAATCCAAATTTCCTAACTGTCTGACTTTTCCGTTAAGGTTCCAACCTGCGCTCTTTGCACAGGCAGAGGGGGAGTATACTCACCTTTCTGAGGAGCGCAAATTTGCCGGAGGGTTTGGCGCGTCGGGCCCCATCACTCCGGGTAGGGTAAGTTCGACGACGGTACCGCGACCTTCTTCACTATGCACGCTTATTGTACCTCCCATATAAGCCACGACGGCCTGCACCAATGCCAATCCCAGACCACTCCCAGGCACTCCGTATCCAGCATTCGTCCCTCGGTAGAATGACTCGAAGATGTGAGGCAAATCCTCCTCGGAAATTCCCACCCCCGTATCTATGACTCGAATTCTCATAGCTCTGTTATCTCGATTCACTTCCACCCGGATCTGTCCCTCTGGTGGTGTGAATTTCAGCGCGTTATCCAATAAATGTCGAAGCACATGCTCGAGCAAGCTAATATCCACGCATACCGCTCGCGCGCTTTCAGCGATATCCAGATTAAAAATAGGTACTTCACCATAGCGACTTTTCCGTTCATTCCACACAGCACGCACAAGATCTTCTACCACAACGCGCTCCTGCACAGGCGAAACCTCTCTCGACTCCAATGCGGCCAAATAGAGGTACATATCTACCATGCGCAGGAGATCGTCCACACGTTGCTGAATCATCGTCAACGCTTCACGCCGAACTTCCGAGTTTCCCCAATATTCATCTCGTTCCAGAATCTCCACATATCCCTTGATCACAGCAAGGGGTGTTCGCATCTCATGCGTGACGTTGGTTATCATCTGCCGACGCAATCGTTCCAACCGGCGCTGCTCAGTAACATCCACCAACGTTACCAAATAATGCCGGTCCTCACGCCCTTCCTTGGGCAAGAACACAACACTGACCAGAACATTTTGCGTTTTACCCGACCGCGTAAGAATGGGGAATTCCCGCGTCAAATGCGTCTCTCCCTCTGGGGAAATCCTAACAAGGTCAAGGAATGAAGATCCAAATAACTCCTGGGCCGAAAGGCCGGCCATTTCGTCTACAGATAGATTCCAGAGAGCAGCTGCAGCCGGATTGGCCCGTATCACTACTAAGTCGGGTGAAAGCACCAGCAAACCAGAGCTTGAGTTAGCGAAGATCCACTCCATTTCCTCTTGAGTGGCCTGAAGTCGGCGAGAGAGGTCCACCCGTTCCCAAGCAAATTCCGCCACGTGTACAAGCGCATCCAACAGAGGTTCACCTTTTATTTCTCCACCCGTCACATCAGCAGATAATGCCACGTGAAAATGTGTATCTATAGGAACAGGCAACACCAGCACACGCTCCACATGCTTCGGATACAGGAATTTCCAACCGCTTTCTTGAACCTTATCACGCTCTAAAAGCGAGGCTTGTCCACGCGTGAGGGCTTTGATGTGGTGAGGAAAATGGACGTGAGGGAAATCTGCCTCCACAGGAGGACAGCACACGTCACAATCATCGATGGAAGCCAACACTTCAAGCACTTTTTTTCCCGGATCATACCGCAACACACGCACGAGGGGGACGGAAAATATATCTTTAAACGCGTCGGCTAATTCCTGGAAAACGGCCTCTTCCGTGGAGCGGCGCCTCATTCCTTCTAAGGCCACAACCAGCCGCTGCAGAC
>JALWHQ010000448.1 GCA_026983525.1 Anaerolineae bacterium
TGCAGCCTATCCTCACCTGGCAACGCATGTACGACCGACTGGCCGCGGATCGCGTCGACCACTTCATCGCCATCTCCAAGGAGGTACAGGCCCGCATTCGCAAGTTCTACCGCCGTGACAGCGTGGTCATTCATCCTCCTGTAGATACCCGACGCTTTGTGCCCGGCAATGAACCGCCTGGCGATTACTTTCTCATTGTCTCCCGCCTGATTCCTTACAAGCGCGTGGATCTGGCCGTGGAAGCCTGTACTCGGTTAGGCGTGCCGCTCATCGTCGTGGGGGATGGCCGCGACCGTCCCGCGTTGGAGCGTATGGCCGGACCGACCGTGCGTTTCCTGGGCCGTGTGTCGGACGACGAAATCGTCCGGCTCATGCAGGGATGCCGGGCTTTCCTCTTCCCGGGACTGGAGGACTTCGGCATCGCGCCCGTCGAGGCCATGGCCTGTGGCCGACCGGTCATTGCCTACGCGGGCGGCGGTGCCCTGGATACGGTGGTGCCCGGGGTCACAGGCGAACTGTTCCGGGAACAGACTGTCGACGCGCTCACTGCCGTGCTCGCCGCCTTCGATCCCGCGCGCTACGATCCCCTGGCTTGTCGCGCGCGGGCCGAGGAATTCGACACAGAGGTGTTCAAGGAGAAATTTCTCCGCTTCATCGAACACGTCATGTCCAACGCCGCATAGAATCCCGTCCACCGTCCATCGCGATGTCACCGCCCACGACGCACGACGCACAATGAACAACGCACCGATAGGAGGCGCCCATGCCCTACACACTCCACCTGGTCTCCCACACCCACTGGGATCGGGAGTGGTATCTCCCCTACCAGCAATTTCGGCTGCGCCTGGTGCACTTGGTGGACCGGCTGCTCGACCTGCTCCACACCACCCCCGAGTTCAAACACTTCATGCTCGACGGACAGACCATCATCCTCGACGACTACCTGGACGTGCGCTCCCATCGCGCTGCCGACCTCGAGCGCCACATTCGAGAAGGGCGGATCCTCATTGGACCCTGGTACGTCCTGGCCGATGAATTCCTCGTCCACCCCGAATCCCTTGTGCGCAATCTGCTCGTTGGACGGCGCAAGGCCCGCGCCTTTGGCCAACCCATGCCCGTCGGCTACCTGCCCGACCTTTTCGGCCACATTGGGCAAATGCCGCAAATTTTGCGCGGGTTTGGTCTCGAGCGCGCGGCCCTGCGCCGGGGCCTGGCCGACGAGCCCGCGGAACTGTGGTGGGAATCGCCCGACGGGTCGCGCGTCTTTCTCGCTTACCTGCGCGACGGCTACGACAACGCGGCCGCCCTCCCCACCCATGATCCGGACGCGCTGGCCGAAACTCTGCGCCGCCTGCGCGACAGCCTCGCCCCCCACGTGCACACTTCCCACATCCTCCTCATGAACGGCACCGATCACCACGAAGCCCAGCCCGACCTGCCCGCGGCCCTGGCCGCACTCGACTATCATCTCGATGGTGATGTCATCCTCCATACCACACTCCCCGCTTACATGGACGCCGTGTTGCAGGAGTGCCAAGACTTCCCCACCGTGCGCGGGGAACTGCGCAACCCCAAGCGTCACCACCTCCTGCCCGGGGTCCTTTCCACCCGCACGTGGATCAAACAGCGCAATCATGCCGGTGAAACCTTGCTCCTCCGCTGGGCCGAGCCCTTCTCCCTGTGGGCGGACGACCTACCCCCACGCCCTTCTCGCACCATGCTCACCGGCCTCGTCCCGCTGGAACGCCTGGAGCACCCCGAGGATGTTCTGCGGGTGGCCTGGGAAATACTGCTGCAAAACCACCCCCACGATTCCATTTGCGGGTGCAGCGTGGACGCGGTGCATCGGGAAATGCGCACTCGCTTCGACCAGGTGGATCAGATCGCCGAGGAACTGATACGCCAGAGCCTGCAAGCCATCGCCGATGAGGTGGACACGCGCCACCCGACCGCGCGGCGCGCCCTCGTGGCCTTCAACCCAACACCCTGGCCCCACACCGGCTGGGTGGAGTTCCACGGCCACCTGCCCGGCTCCCTCGACACCTTTGCCATTGTCGACGAAGAAGGGCACGCCCTCCCCGTGGAGGTGCTTCATCAAGAGCGCCACATCTTTGGTGAAATGACGGTGTCTCGGGAGCAAGGAATCGGGCTGGCCGCCATGGCGCGCGAAGGCACGATCATGGGCCACAGCCTCACCGAACTGTACTGGCATCGCGAGGGCCCCACCCTGCACGTCATCGCCACCCTGGATCCTCAGGCTTCCCCCGCCCCGGGGATCGACGCCCAGGTCAACGCGCTCCTGGCCGAGGTGAAACAGACCCCTGACGTGGAACACATCCACCTCCTCGCCTACCTGAGCACCGACGTGCGCGGGCGCGTGCTGGTCACCCAGGTGCCGCCCCTGGGGTACTGCACCCTGTGGCTCATTCCTCGCCCCCAGAAGGACAACGCACCCCCCGCCTCCCCTTCCTCCAAAGACGCTCCGGTCATCCGCAACGAGATATTCACCCTGCGAGCAGACCCGGAGACCGGCCTGTTGACCCTCACCGATCACCGCACGGGCGCGACCTTCAGCAACCTGCACGAGTTCGAGGACGAGGGGGACAGAGGAGACACGTACAACTACGATGCGCCCCGGCACAACCCCCGCATCACCCGGCCTATCCGGCCTCCGCGCATGACCGTGGAACGCGAGGAGGGGCGGGAGACGCTGCTCATCGAGCAAACGTTTCGTGTGCCCGCGGCCCTGGCCCCTGACCGGGAGGCGCGCAGTGATGCACACGTGCCGCTCCACATCACCACTCGCGTGACCTTGAGCCGGGGCATTCCGCGGGTGGACTTCGAGACCACCGTGGAGAATCGCGCCCGCGACCACCGCCTGCGCGTCCGGTTCCCCGCACCGTTCGTCACCGACCATGCCCACCACGACGGCCACTACCACATCGTCACCCGCCCCGTCCCCTACACCCGCCAATGGGCATCTCCAGACCATGAGGCCGACCTGTCTGCTTTCGTGGAAATGCCCGTGAACACCGTCCCCCAACGTGACTTCACGGCCATCTCCAATGGACAACTGAGCCTCGTGCTGGCGAACCGCGGCCTGCCGGAAATCGAGGTCATTCCGGGAGACGGGGAAACTACCCTCGCCCTGACGCTCTTGCGCTGCGTGGGCTGGCTCTCGCGCGGGGACTTGCGCTCGCGGCGGGGGGACGCGGGGCCGATGCTGGAGACGCCCGAAGCACAGAACCTGGGCACGTGGACGTTCCACTACAGCCTGATTCCCTGGGATGGGGATTGGCAGGCCGCGGCGCGCGTGGCCTGGCAGTTTGCCGCGCCCATGCGCGGCACGGTCACGGATGTCCATCCGGGCGCGTGGCCGCGCGCGCGTTCCCTTGTCACCGCCGACGACCCTCACTTCGTCATCACCGGCGTGAAACGCGCCGAAGATGGTGACGGGTGGATTGTGCGCGGGTATAACGCGACCGCGGTCGCGCGCGACGTCACCCTGCGTCCCTGGCGGTCCTTCCCTGTTGCATACCGCGCCCGTATGGACGAGACGACCATTGCTCCTCTAACTGTGACCACAGATGGTGAGGTCGCTCTCCACGTAGGCCCCTGGGAGATCGCGACCGTGCGGTTCACAGACCAGAAAAAGGCTACACCCCAGTAGCCCGTGGCCCTCGCAGGTCCCTTATTGAGTACCATGCTTTGCTTTATTGGCTGTAGAATACTCACAGAGCAACTTTAAAGGGTGGCAATATACCGATGAGGCACGGCAACTACCAGAAATACACACATCCCAATCCCTTACAGCAACGCCTGATCCGGTCTTTTCTTTCCACTGTAGCGGATATGGTGGAAAGGAGTAGTGTGCGCACTGTGTTAGATGTAGGTTGTGCCGAAGGATTCGTAAGCCAGCACGTGCGTCGCTATGTGGACGGTGTTATATTGTTCGGTGTAGATTTGGACGTGAAAGCTTTGGCACGAGGACGAGTGTTACATCCAGGGTTACGGATGGTCGTAGGCGATGCGTTGAACCTTCCTATGGGCAATGGATGTGTGGATATGGTGATGTGTACAGAGGTATTGGAACATATTCCTACTCCGGAACGGGCACTGGCAGAACTCACACGCGTGACACGCGGTCATCTCCTCTTGAGTGTACCTTGGGAACCTTGGTTTCGCTTGGCCAACTTGGCACGGCTGAAAAACATCTCCCGCTTAGGGAATGATCCAGAACATGTGAATCACTGGACGGCGCGAGGATTCCGGCGATTCTTGCACCAATACGTGGAGGTAATAGAGCATCACATCACCTTCCCCTGGCAAATCATCCTTGCCCACACGCGTTAGCCCTTATCATACCGATATACCGGACGCGTGAGAGCCCCCCCTACCCCAACAATAACGGAAACGATTACTGCCCCTGCCAAAGCCCACCACACATTATCGATGACAATGGACGCGCCTATCTTTCGGCTCAGCCACGCCGCGAAGAGGAAGAGAAGCCAGTTTACAACGAGGGAAAACAAACCCATGGTCAGTAAACGCAAGGGACATGTAAGCAATCGCACAATCGGCCCCAGAGTTCCATTTACGATGGCCAGCATCACTCCAGCCCAGAGGACATCCATAATGTGGAACGCGCGAATCCCCGGAAGGACCATGACTGCGGCCCACATAGCCACCACATTGATAGCTAACCAATAAATCAATCGCCAAACCACCATCGACATTGGCTTACTCCACAGGAAGGTAGATACATTTTGCCATGTTTGTCCTTCTACTGGCAAAATTGCTCTAACCTATAAAGGAGGGACTCAAAACATGCGCATCCTGGTAACCGGCGGCGCAGGTTTTATTGGCTCACATGTAGTAGACGCCTACATCGAAGCGGGGCATGATGTCTTGGTTGTAGACAATTTGGTTACGGGCAAGCGGGAGCAAGTGAACCCAAAGGCCCGTTTCTACAAGGTGGATATTCGTGACCGAACGGCCCTACGGGCCATCTTCGAGAAGGAGCAACCGGACGTCATTAGCCATCAGGCGGCCCTGGCCAACGTGCGCGAGTCCATGGAGAAACCCGCCGAGTACGCAGAGGTAAACATCATCGGCTCTATCCACCTTCTGGAATTGGCGCGCGCGTTTGGCGTGCGCAAATTCATCTACGCGTCCACAGGAGGTGCTGTCTACGGGGAACCTGAGTTCTTGCCTGTCACCGAAGACCATCCCATTAATCCTCTCGACACCTACGGGGCCAGCAAGCATGCGGTGGAACACTATTGCTACCTCTACAAGCACAACTACGGGTTGGACTACACCATCCTACGTTATCCTAACGTGTATGGGCCTCGCCAAGATCCCCTGGGCGAGGCGGGAGTCATTGCCATTTTTACAGGACGTATGCTTCGAGGCGAAGAGTGCATCATCAACGGTAGTGGCGAACAGCAACGTGATTTCGTGTACGTAGGGGATGTCGCGCGGGCCAACGTGCTGGCGTTGGACAAGGGGAGCGGAGGCATATACAATCTCGGGTGGGGACAGGGTATCGACATTAACACAGTTTTCGAGCGCTTGGCCCACATTGTGGAATACAAGCGCGCACCTGTCCATGGCCCACCCAAATTAGGAGAGGTGTTCCGCATCTACCTGGATGCAAGTAAGGCGCGCAAGGAACTGAACTGGGAACCGTTGGTCTCCTTTGATGAGGGGCTGGCGTTGACGGTCGAATATTTCAGAAATCTCCAATCTCCAATCTCTGATCTCTAAATCTGAGATTGGAGTTCGGCGACTGAAAAGGCGGTTTTCATATCCATGCGCATTGGACTAAACGGATGGTTTTGGGGGGCACCAGAGGTGGGGAGTGGACAATACGTACACCACCTGCTGGAAGCCCTCATGCGGGTGGCTCCCGAGCATGCATATACGCTCTATCTTCCTGGTGCATTGCCACACGCGCTGCATGTTCCCGTGCCCGCAGGGGTACAGGTACGAATCGTGCGCACCCCTTTTGACCATCACTTCGAGAACCTCGCCAAGGTGTGGTTTGAACAGATCGGGCTACCACGGGCAGCAGAAGCCGATAACGTGGATGTGCTCCATGTACCTTACTGGGGCTCAGCCTTGAAGCGTCGTGTTCCCACAGTCGTCACTGTACACGACCTCATCCCCATGCTCCTTCTCTCCTATCGCGGGGGGCCACTGGTACGCCTTTACACCAGGTTGGTCGCCATGAGCGCGCGCCGAGCAGATATGGTCCTCACCGATTCCCAGGCCTCTCGACGTGACATCCGGCGCTATCTCAAGGTGCCCAAAGAACGTGTGCGGGCAGTTCCCTTGGCTGTGGACACCATGTACCAACGTGTCAAGGATCAAGAACGGTTGGAATATGTGCGTGAAAAATATCGGCTTCCCGATCGGTTTCTTCTCTACCTGGGGGGATTCGACCAGCGCAAAAACCTGGTGACCCTGATGCAGGCATACGCTGCCCTGGTGTACATGGCGAAAGAGGAAAAAGAAAAAGGGAATACGAGTGAGGCGGCCTTCACCATTGAAGACGTCCCTCTCGTCATCGCCGGTCGGTTGCCGACACGTGACACGCGTTTCTTCCCCAACCCGCGGCGCATTGTGCGCATTTTTCGCATCGATTCCTACGTGCGCTTTATCGGCTGGGTGGATGAAGAAGATAAACCCGAACTCTACACGTTAGCCGAGGCTTTAGTATTCCCCTCCCTCTACGAGGGATTTGGATTGCCTGTGTTGGAGGCCATGGCCTGCGGCACACCTGTTATCGCCGCAAATGCGGCCTCTTTGCCGGAACTGGTAGGGGACGCGGGGCTACTTGTCGCCCCGCGCGATGTAGAAGGGTTGGCCGAAGCCATGCTGCGCGTGCTACAAGATACGGAGTTACGTGAGGAGTTATCCCGACGGGCCATGAAAAAGGCTCGCAAGTTCACGTGGGAGGAAGTAGCACGCGCGACCCTTGATGCCTACCAGTGGGTTGTGGAGAACACCATCCCATAGGCCGCGCACGGAAATTCGTCATCAAGAACACTTTCGAGTATAATCCAGGCTAACGGGAGGTCATGCTCTCTATCTTCTGGAGATAGCACATATGGCCGGAACGACCAACACCCCAGGGCCTGCCCCAGCCAGCAACAAGCGTCACCGTCGTCCTCCCTGGCGTCGTGGGGAAGCCATCCTGGGCTATGTGTACATTCTTCCTGCCACAGTGATCCTTGGCCTTTTCCATTTTTGGCCCATGTTCTACGCAGTTTACATCAGTTTGCACCGCTGGCGGGTTGTCAAGCAAGGATATGTAGGACTGGAAAATTACGAATGGGTTCTTTCCAGCCCGAAATTCTGGAACGCTCTTAAGGTAACCATCTATTACGTTATTGGAACGGTACCTATCCAGTTGACCCTCGCCATGATCTTGGCCTATATCCTGTTTCAAGACGTCAAAGGGCGAGAAGCATTCCGCACTATTTACTTCCTGCCTTACATTACTTCGACAATCGCTTCCGGTGCCGTGTTCGCGTGGATGTTTAACCCCAACGCAGGTCCCATCAACCAATTCCTTGAAGCAATCGGATTGCCACCACAACGTTGGTTACTGGAACCACAAGGCGTTCTAACCCTTATAGGGGAATACTGGGGAATCTCCTGGCTAAGGGGGGGCCCCTCCCTCGCGTTGGTCACCATTATGATATTTGTCATCTGGTTCTGGGTGGGGTATGACGCTACCATCTTCCTTGCCGGGTTAGGCTCCATTCCCTACGAACTCTATGAGGCAGCCAAGATTGATGGGGCCAATCGCTGGCAACTATTTCGCTATATTACCCTTCCCCTTCTTTCTCCAACCACTTTCTTCCTCACACTTGTTGCGGTAATTGGCTCTTTTAAAGCATTCAATCACATCTTCATCATGACAGATGCAGCCGCGGGAACCGTAGGTGGGCCACTTGATACTACCACAACAGTAACCATTCTCTTCTTCAAGAATTTCTACGAAACCCCCACTTATGGCAAAGCTGCGGCCATCGCGTTTGTGTTGTTCATCATTATTCTTATATTCTCGCTAATCCAAAACTGGATAGGGTCCAAGCACGTCTTCTACATGGAGTGAAGGGATGATATCGATCACGTTACCGCTGGGGCAGAGAACCCTGCATCTGCGGATTTCTGCCGTGCGCCTCTTGCTTTACGTGATCCTAACCATAGGCGCGTTTATTGCCATGTTTCCCTTCATCTGGATGATCCTCACATCGTTCAAATCCTATGGGGAAGTGGCAGCGGGACGCTTCTTCCCTCGTGAACTCCGCTGGCATAACTATGTAGAGGCGTGGAATGCTGCCCCCTTTGCGCGTTACTTTGCCAACTCCATTTTCATTGCCCTTGCCACCATCACCGGCGACCTAATCACAGGAATTCTGGCGGCATACGCATTTGCACGCATGGAGTGGCCCGGACGAGACGTTATCTTTTTTGCCTTTCTCGCCACTCTGATGGTGCCCGGCGAACTGACCGTTCTCCCCAACTTCCTCACCATTCGACGGTTGGGGTGGTACAATACCTACGAAGCCCAAATTATCCCCTTTACAGCCAGCGTCTTCCACATTTTCTTGCTGCGCCAATTCTTTATGGGCATCCCCCGTGATTATTGGGATGCTGCCCTCCTCGACGGATGCACCCACTTCCGCTTCTTATGGTCAATTGTCGTGCCCCTCTCACGCGCGGCCATTACCACCGTTGCTCTTCTCAGTTTCATCGGCTCCTGGAATGCATTCCTCTGGCCATTGATTGTCACATCGAGCGAGAAAATGCGCCCCATTCAAGTAGGCTTGCGTAGTTTCGTCGTCGAGGAAGCCACACAAACACAATTGCTCATGGCTGCAGCAACCATGGTTATCATGCCCATCATCATCTTTTACCTGTTCACACAGAAGCAATTTACAGAGGGGATTGCAACAACAGGATTGAAGGGATAACGTTATGCGTCGAGGGTGGTGCACAATACACGCTTCTGGTATGGTCCTCTTCAAGAGGAGTCACGCACTGCCCAAATTCTTACACACGATGCAAAACGCACGACGGCTTGAAGGGAGGTGAGATCCATCGCCAAACCTAAACGTCTGCTTATCCATCAACCTTAGACCTTCACAGAAAGGAGGAGGGTATCATGAAACGCGGATACCTGTTTCTCATCACTGCGTTGGTTATCGTTCTGATCGTCGCCACCGCTTGTGCAACGCCTACTCCCACGCCCGCGCCAACGAAGGCGCCTGCAGCACAACCCACCCCCACTAAAGCTCCTGAAGAGGATCTCGATCCTATCAGCAAGTTGGATCCATCCGGCCAGGAAGTCCTCTTCTGGCACGTCTCCACTCGAAAGCATGAGAAGATTCTCATGGAGATTATTGACGGATTCAACCGTGAAAATCCCTACGGGATCAAGGTGGTACCTGAATATGCCGGATACTACGGAGACATCTATAAGAAAATCTTAGCCGGCATTGCGGCGGGAGAAACTCCCGATCTGGCCGTCGCTTATGCCAACCAAGTGGCAGAATACGCCAATGCGGACGTCATCGTGCCCTTGGATCCTTTCATGAACAGCAAGAAATACGGATTCACCGAAGAGGAAAAGCAAGACTTCTTCTGGAACCTGCTCGAAGGCGATCGCAATCCCAAGTTCGATAACCAGTACCTCTCCTTTGCCCACAGCCGATCCATGCAGGTGATGTACTATAACGTGGACTGGCTGAAGGAACTGGGCTATGATGGACCGCCCACAACTTGGGAACAATTCAAAGAGATGTGTGTGGCAGCCACCGATCCAGAAAAAGGCACATATGGCTACGCGTATGCAGGGGGAGCATCCCTCTTTGCCGGTTGGCTCTTTACCTTCGGTGG
>JALWHQ010000449.1 GCA_026983525.1 Anaerolineae bacterium
CGACTTCTCGGCATCCTCATCGTAGCCGTGGGGGGGCTGTATCCCCTCCTTCTCACATACCGGCTAAACAAACAGTTAGGACGACCCGAAGGCCCCAGCGGAGTAACGCTGGGGCTCTGGTTGATTCACACGCTGACGTTTCCCATGGCCCTGGCGCTGACCGGCACAGCACTGGTCATACCCGTACTGAGGACATCCGCGGTGTTCGTCGGGGTCACGCTGGCCTTCTGGGGGGTGAGCGTGCTGTGTGGAATCGCTTACCTGGTCATGAGGAGGAAAGGTGCCCATCTCGAAGGGTAGGGGGGCGCGTGCATCAGAACAAGGCAAGGAGGATGGCTGTTGGGAACGCCGATGCTGGTGAAGTTGGAAGAGGATAAGCACTGGTGGTTTGCGACGCGGACGCGGGCCATTTTGGCCTATCTGGACATGTTCGTGGGGCCGAGCGTGCAAGGCCGCCGCGTGCTGGACGTGGGCAGTGGCGCGGGGAACATGGCCCACCATCTG
Source organism: Anaerolineae bacterium (assembly GCA_026983525.1). GTDB lineage: Bacteria > Chloroflexota > Anaerolineae > JAADDB01 > JAADDB01 > S141-23. The sequence goes on from JALWHQ010000449.1 coordinate 505, forward strand.
GCCCACTACGGTGCCTACATGGGGGTGGACGTGAATCCCAAGCCCCTGCGGGTGGCGCGCACACGTGGCCTCCCCGTTTCCCTGGGAAGCGCAGAGCGACTTCCGTACGCGGACGCATCCTTTGATGTGGTCGCGCTGTTGGACACCGTGGAGCACATTCCGGATGACTTGGCCGTGTTCGCCGAGTGTCATCGGGTGCTCAAGCCAGGGGGCAAGTTGCTGGTGACGGTGCCCGCATTTATGTTTCTGTGGAGCAAGAACGACGTGCTCAACCAGCATCAACGTCGCTACACGCGTCCGGAGTTGGTGGCGAAACTCGAGGCACAGGGCTTTCGCGTGCTGCGGAGTTCCTACAATAACTTCTTCATCTTCCCCCTGGCAGCGGCCGTGATTCTCGCCCGTCGGGGGCGCTTCGAGCCCGACCTTGCTTCGCCCCACTTCGATGAGGACGCCTATCAGGTGGAGATGGAACCGACACCGGCACCGTTAAACGCCATGCTGAGTGGAGTGGGGCGGTTTGAGGCCGCGTTCTTGCGGCGGTTTGCCTTCCCCTGGGGGACGGGTATCATAGCCATTGCCGAGAAGAGGAATTGAGGACGGGAGATGGGCACATGGAGGAAAGGTGGCCGCGAGCGCGGTGGCGCCTGATTGTGGACGGGCCCGCGCGTGGGACATGGAACATGGCCGTCGATGAGGCCATTGCTCGAACCACGGCGACAGGCCGTGTGCCGCCCACGATTCGCTTCTACATGTGGGAGCCGCCCTGCATCTCTTTGGGGCGACACCAACCTCTGGCCGAAATCGATCTCCAGCGGGCTCAATCCGACGGTGTGGATGTGGTGCGCCGCCCCACGGGTGGACGCGCCATTCTTCACACAGATGAATTGACCTACAGCGTGGCCGGTCCGACCTCCGAACCTCGTTTGCAGGGAGCCGTGCTCGACTGCTACCTGCGCCTCAGCGAAGCCATCACCCACGGGCTGGAGCGTCTGGGGTTGCGTGTCTACAAGGCGGACGCCACCGCGCGGGCCGGGCCAGACGTGAGCGCGGTTTGCTTTGAAGTGCCCTCGGCCTACGAAATTCTCACCGTCGATGGCCGCAAGATAGTGGGGAGTGCGCAAGTGCGCAAGCGGGATTGGATGCTCCAGCATGGGGCTATCCCCCTGTGGGGGGACGTGACCCGGCTGGTGAATTATCTGGCCCTGTCCGAGGAGGAGCGGGAACGACTGCGCGCGCACCTGTCACGTCGAGCCACGACCGTTAGTGAGGCGCTGGGGCGCGCGGTCACTTTTGACGAAGTGGCGGAGTCTCTGGCCCGGGGCTTTGCCGAGGTGCTCAACCTCACCCTTGAACCGGGGCATTTGACAGACGAAGAGCGCGATTTGGCACGTACAATAGAAGCGGAAACATACACGAATCCTGAGTGGACGGCACGAGTATAGGGATGTACACGATTGGAGTAGCCACTATCGAACTTCGCCTGCCCGGTAACGGATCGTTGAAAGGAAAACGGGCCATTGTGCGGCCCATTATCGCCCGCCTGCGCAACGAGTTCAACGTCTCTGTGGCCGAGGTCGAGGCCCAGGACGTGCACCAGCGGGCGGTCATCGCCATCACCTGTGTGAGCGCGGATGCCAACTACGTCCACGCGCTGCTGATGAAAGCGGTGGACGCGGTGGAACGCATGCGGATAGACGCGGAAGTCGTCGATTACGAAATAGAACTTATCCAATGAGCACACGTGTCGCGGTCATCCTTACCGTTCTCAACGA
>JALWHQ010000450.1 GCA_026983525.1 Anaerolineae bacterium
CTGGTAAATCATATCATTTTGCCTGTTCCCACACCGATGACCAAAGGGGTTCTCATCAGTCCCACGGTGTACGGTAACGTGCTCCTGGGCCCCACAGCCGAAGATCTGGACGACAAGACGAACACCGCCACAAGTGGGCCCGGATTACATATGCTTTTAGAGAAGGGACGAGCCATCTTACCCTCGCTTCTGGATGAGGAAGTAGTGGCTACATACGCGGGGCTACGCGCGGCTACCGAGCACTCGGACTATCAAATTCACCTGCACAAGGCCCAGAGGTACGTATGCGTGGGTGGCATTCGCTCAACAGGCTTATCTGCAGCCATGGGTATCGCGGAATACGTGCGCGACCTGCTCGCCGATGTCGGACTGGACTTAAAGCCCAAGGCGGAGTTCAAACCTGTTCACATGCCCTACATTGGCGCTGTCGCCCCACGACCTTACGAACGCTCGGATCTCATTGCTCGTAATCCCAACTATGGACGGGTCGTGTGCTTCTGCGAGAAGGTAACTCTCGGGGAAATCTTGGACGCCATCCACAGTCCGATTCCTGCCCGCACGTTGGATGGGTTGCGGCGTCGTACCCGTGTGGTGCAAGGGCGCTGTCAGGGCTTCAACTGCCGGGCGCACGTGGTGGACATTCTGGCGCGGGAAACAGGGCAAGATCCGCGCGTGCTCCTGGCGTTGGACGAAGTCGAGCAAGATGTACGCCCACAGGCAGTTCCCCACTCCATTGTTGGAGGCCCAGATGTCCACTGAAGAGACAGACGTTGTGATCGTGGGAGGCGGCCCCGCAGGGCTGTCCGCGGCCGTTGAATTGCGACGCCAGGGTGTGGAGCGTGTAACGGTTGTAGAGCGGGAACCATTAGCCGGCGGGATGCCGCGCTTGTGCCATCACACAGGCTTTGGCACCTGGGATTTGCATCGTGTTCTCTCCGGACCTCAGTACGCGCGGCGTTACGTGCGTATGGCTCAACAGCATGGGGTAACCATTCGTACCGGTACCACGGTCATCGGGTGGGACAGTGAGCACGGCCTGAAGTTTACCAGCCCCGCGGGAACAGGCGTAATTGCTGCTCGGGCTATCTTGTTGGCCACAGGTGTCCGCGAACGTCCGCGTTCTGCACGGTTGATACCCGGCACGCGGCCTCACGGCGTTTTCACCACAGGATCCCTGCAACGATTTGCCTATGAACGCCACCTGCCCGTGGGTAAGCGGGCCGTCATTGTAGGCGCGGAATTGGTCAGTCTTTCAGCACTCATGACACTACGCCACAGTGGGGTCGAGGTGGTGGCGATGGTTACCGAATTGCCTCGCCATCAAATCTATTTCCCTTACTCGCTGGTGCGATGGGGCCTGATGAATGCCTTCCACCGTACGCCGTTGTACACGGCCACGCGCGTGGAGCGCATTTTAGGATTGCGGCGCGTGACCGGGATAGAGATGGCCGATACAAGCACCGGTCGTACCTGGGTCATTCCATGTGACACCGTCGTCTTCACTGGGGACTGGATCCCAGAGCATGAACTGGCACGCTCCGGAGAGATTGCCATAGATCCTGGAACGTTAGGGCCGCAAGTGGATGGCAAGTTTCACACGTCACGACGGGGCGTATTCGCGGCGGGGAACCTATTGCGCGGCGCGGAAACGGCCTCAAGAGTAGCGTTAGAGGGACGTGAAGCAGCACAGCAGATTGCGATCTATCTGACACAGACATCGTGGCCGGTATTTCGGCTGCCTATCCTGTGCAGCCATCCTTTGCAATGGGTATTCCCCAACAGCATTTCATCCGAGGACGTGGCACATCCCCCGCGCGCCCTTTCCTTTTGGTCCCGCGAGTTTGTTCCTTCCGTCGCACTCCAGGTACGGCAGGGAAAACGCGTGCTCTACACCCTTGCCTTTCGGGAACTTCAGGCCAACCGCATCATGCACCTCCCCGCCCATTGGATGGAACAGGTAGATCTACAGGGAGAACCTGTGGAAGTACACGTGGAAGGATGACGGTAATCTTGAGAACTCACAAACGGAAACACATGGGACTTCCGGAGCGCTTAGGCTCCGGAAGTCCCCTCTTTTAAAACCCTCGCGACCCCGTAATAATCGCCTCCTGCACTTCGGCGATGGCGCGCTTGATGTTGATCTCGCGCGGGCAGGTTTCCACGCAGTTGAAGACGCTGCGGCAGCGCCACACGCCGTCCCTGTCGGCCAGGATGCGCAGGCGCTCGGCCCAGGCCTGATCCCGGCTGTCGAAGATGAAGCGGTGCGCCTGGACG
>JALWHQ010000451.1 GCA_026983525.1 Anaerolineae bacterium
TGGTCGCCAACGGCCACTGGTCAACGGCATAAACAGTGTGTCCTCGGCAAGATGGGGAACTGAAGTCCCACATAATCTCCCACACGCCTTAAGTATACACAAGAATAGTAAGAGAAACAAGGCAACGACCGAAGGTCATACATGTGGGTCTAATCACACGTGGGAACAAAAGCACATGACACTGTGATACCAGAGGACCATAAAAGGCGGAAGACAACCGTCGGTCTCCCAGAAACCTAAAGGCTGTCAGATGGTCGGGGGTCTAACCCCCAGGCCACTTTATAGCGGCCTGGACCATGGATATTGTCTCCTGGAATGGCGGCATTTCTCTCTTGGGCCGGATTTGTGGTAGGGTGATTTCTTGGCATCGGCCAATCGCTTCCGGTATTCGGAGCGTATAATAACCGTTGCGTCTTACACATGACGAGTATCGCGGAAGGATGAATGCCCATAAAGGGCTCCAATCCGAGTGAAAATCAAAAGAGATGGAGTAGTAAAGCAGGTATGTACACCGAACCAAGCGGTATGGCGAAACTGAGGGCTGCATCGAAGTTTGATGCAGCAACGCGCCGTGCATTTGTTGAGAATATTCTGAATAAACTGGCAGGCAAGCACGCTACCTTGCTGCCCTTCGATGAGGTGATGCGCATCGTGGGGGCAGGGCGACCGCGCCAAACCAAGCGTGAACCACAATTTATCCCGTTGGATAAAATCGTGGGCAGTGTCGGGCGTTACCGAGATTTCACACGCACGTTCTTACCCACCGAGAATGTGGACAAAGAGCGGTGGGTGCGTGTTGCCGCGCTTTTGGAAAGCCCGGGCTGGCCTCCCATCGAGGTGTACAAGGTCGGCGACGTCTACTTCGTCCTCGATGGCAACCATCGGGTCTCGGTGGCTCGCTCTCTGGGCCACAAGGACATCGAGGCTTATGTAACCGAGGTTCAACTCCCCGATGGGGTCACCTTTACCCCTGACATGGACATCGACGAGTTGTTGCTCCAATTAGAGCGGGCAGAATTCCTGGAGAAGACACGATTGCACGAGTTGCGCCCGGACATCCGAATTGAATTGACCGAGCCCGGTCGCTATCGAGAATTGCTGGAACACATCGATGTACACCGTTATTACCTGGGACTGGAAAAGCAACGCTATGTACCTTATGAAGAGGCCGTGCTCTCCTTCATCGAGAACGTGTACCTGCCCATTGTGGAAGAGATCCGCAAGTCCGGTATTCTGAAAATGTTTCCCGGGCGTACCGAGACCGACTTGTACTTGTGGATCGCGCGGCACCGAGAGCGGCTACGCGCAAAGTACAACTTATCTCGCCCCCCAAATCCCCAAGCATCGGTAAAAACCTTTGTAGAAGAACACCAGGCATCCGGCGTCCGGCGCTTGCTGAATCGGGCTCGGGGCGTGTCATCCCCTGAAAAGGACGACTAATCACAACGACAAAAGGGCCTACGTTGTGCCTGAATCCCCGTTCCATTTCTATCGCGCCCCTGCCTGCAGTACAATGCTTCGGATCGAGTCTCGGATTCTGGATGTTGAACATATGGAGGGACGTTAGTCTGTGAAACGATGGCAAGTGTGGCTGGGAGTGGTCGTCAGTGCCATATTTTTGTACCCAGCCGTCAAGGGATTACACCTCTCGGAAGTCTGGTACTACCTCCGAACTGCAAAGTACATTTGGATTGTGCCCGGTGTACTGGTGTACTTTGTCGGTGTGTGGGCGCGTACTTGGCGCTGGCACTATATGCTCCGTCCACTAAAGCAAGTACCTCTTGCCCGCCTCTTCCCTGTTGTCTGCATTGGCTACTTCGGCAACAACGTGTACCCAGCTCGGGCCGGGGAAGTGCTGCGCGCGTACGTTCTGAAGCGTAAGGAAGGGGTGCCCATCAGCGCCTCTCTGGCCACCATTCTCGTCGAGCGCGTCTTCGATGGGTTGGTGATGCTTCTGTTCGTCTTCATCGCACTGCCCTTTGCACCATCGTTGGAAGAATATCGTCAGTTCGTTACCCTCATTAGTTTGGCTTTTTTTGCTGCCCTGGCCGTGTTCTTCTGGGCCGCGTTTCAGCCCGACCGAGTGCGGGGGGTGTACTTTCGTCTGGGCCATCCGCTTGTGCCGGCGCGGTTTCGCCCGCGCGTGGAGGACATGGTCAACCGCTTCCTGGAAGGCATCCACTTCATGAGTCGTCCGGCCGACGTGCTGATGACATTTTTCACCTCGGTGATCATCTGGCTGGCCGAAACAGTGAAATATTGGTTTGTCATGCATGCGTTCTCTTTCAGCGTATCCTTCCTTGTGCTCATGCTCATGAACGGCATCGTCAATCTGGCAACGACTCTGCCTGCCGCGCCGGGATACGTGGGCACATTTGATACCCCCGGCATAGGCGTACTGACCGCTTTTGGGGTAGACAAGGATCTGGCCACAGGCTACACCTTTGTGCTCCACGCAGCCCTTTGGTTTCCCATTACAGCCCTGGGCGCGTATTATATGTGGCGTGAACATGTGAAATGGGAAGAAATCGACCGAACCGCGGAAGTATTGGACGAGAGGCCCCGAAAAGCAGAATAAGAACCTGAGGAGTCTCCGTCCATTGTAATTCGGAGGAGGTAGACACTGTGAAACGCATTACCGTCATAGGCACCGGCTATGTAGGACTGGTCACCGGCACGTGCCTGGCTGACCTGGGCAACAAGGTCGTTGGCCTGGACATCGACCAACGCAAGATCGAGATGCTCAATCGGGGGGAGGTGCCCATTTTCGAACCGGGCCTCGAGGAGATGATCCGCCGCAACATGGAGGCCGGTCGGCTTTCTTTCACCACCTCCTATGAGGAAGCCCTCAAGGAAGCCGAGTTCGTGTTTGTCGCCGTCGGCACCCCCGAAGGTGTGGACGGCGAGGCCGACCTGCGTTACGTTCGCATGGCTGCGGAGAGCATTGCCGAGGTCATGGATCACCCCATGATCATCGTCAACAAGAGCACGGTTCCTGTAGGTACGGGTGACTTCGTCGCCGACATCATCCGTAAACATCAGAAGGAGCCTGTTCCTTTCTGGGTCGTCAGTAATCCTGAATTCCTGCGTGAGGGGTCCGCGGTCAACGACTTTCTGAACCCCGACCGCATTGTGCTGGGGAGCACCGACCAGGAAGCGGCAGAGAAGGTGGCCCAACTTTACCTGCCCCTGCGCGCCCCCATCATGATCACCGACCTTCGCACGGCGGAGATGATCAAGTACGCGTCCAACGCTTTCCTGGCCACGCGCATCTCCTTCATCAACGAGATCGCGGCCATCTGTGAGCGTCTGGGCGCGGATGTGAAGGAAGTGGCGCGCGGCATGGGATATGACAAGCGCATTGGCCCCTACTTCCTGGACGCGGGCATTGGTTACGGGGGCTCCTGTTTCCCCAAGGACGTCAAGGCCCTGGAACACATGGCCCTGGTGCACGGCGCGCACCCGCAACTGCTGCGCGCGGTCATGGAAATCAACCGCGACCAGCGCCGCCGCGTCATCGTCAAACTGCGCGAGTTGCTGGGGGGCACGCTGCGCGACAAAGTGATAGGCCTCTTAGGCCTGGCGTTCAAGCCCAACACCGACGACATGCGCGAGGCGCCGTCGGTCGACCTCTACCACATGTTGGTCAATGAGGGGGCCATCGTGCGGGGCTACGACCCGGTAGCCATGGAGAACGCCCGCCGCCTGCTGCCCGAGTTACAACTGGCCGAAGACCCCTACGACCTAGCCACCGGTGTCGACGCGCTGGTCGTTGTCACCGAGTGGAACGAGTTCAAGCACCTGGACCTGAAACGTATCAAGGGGTTGATGCGGGGAGATGTGCTCATCGACGGCCGCAACATTTACGAGCCAAAGCACATGCGGGAATTGGGCTTCCGCTATCGGGGCATGGGCAGGGGTTACGAGCCCCTTAACGGAGCTTGAGGAATGATAAGTGACGATTAATGAGTAACTGTCATACGCCAACAGATCGTTCCGGAAATCGAGCACCTTAACAAGCAGGTGAATCGCCAAGAGATCGTGCCGAAAGCAAAGTCCCTATCGGTGCTCGCAATCGTTTTCCGAGCCGGGCCAATAGGGCAGTGAGGGAGGGCACCTTCCTCGGCGAGGCTTGGGGCCAAGGCCGTATCGGTTCTTTCACCGGGAACGGATGGCGCACCAAACGATGCCGCTGAGGCGCATCGGGGGCGGCGTTGAACACCTCAAGATGCGCACCTTGCGGGGTCAGCGTGAGGGTCACCCACACCCCCTGGCCCACAGCGGTGCCTGGTACGGCCCAGGTACGATTCAACACCTTGACCTGTCCTTCTGCATCCACCCGGCGGATGAAATGCACCCGCCCAGCATATAAGGGCAGGCGCTTGGGCAAAGGCTCAGGTGGGGCAGGAAAGTGGGCTGGGAGCGGTCGTGCTGGCCGACTCCCATGGACCTGCTCCGGTGGGCGCTCTCCCAATTGGGGGTGGGGCCGGTGAATATAGCGTTGGACGAAACGTTCGGCCCGCTCGTTCACCTGAGCCATATTGGCCAGGAGGGTGTCCTCCCAGACGTGGCGGGCATAGGTGCGGTGAAAGCGTTCCACCGCACCCTGGCTGCGAGGATGGCGCACTGGGGAAAAGACCAACTCGGTTCCTGCCATCAGCGCCAAACGCACCACGCGTCCCAGCACACAAGGATGGCTAAAGCCGCCGCTAAAGCACGCCTCGTTGTCTACCTGGGTGTAACAGGGAACCCCTATCGTGGCCCACAGGTGACGCAGAAATTCGGCGGCCTCTTGGCTCCGTCGCCTAGGGAACGCTCGGCACACGGGACGGCGCGAAACGACGTCCAGGCCGTTGAAGCAGGCCACCGGCTGCCCACCTTGCAAGTAGCGAGGATAGATGTCCACCTGCACCAGCGTGTGCGGTTGCTGGGGCCGCAAGCGAGGATACGCCGGTTCCTGGGCCTTCGAGGATTGGCGTGGACGCGTCATCCCGGCCTGCTGCAAAACCCGCTCGATGGTACGGCGGGAAGGCAAAGGCGCTATCCCCTTTTCTTTCAGCCGGGTGCGGATGGCCGGACTGCCGATGAACTTGAGGCCTTCTCCCCGGGCGGCTTCGGCTTCCAGTTCACTGCGGGTTTCCCGGATGGCCTGGCGCACCTTATCAGGCAACTGACGGGCCAAGCGGTGGGGACGGCGAGAACGGCTCTTGAGCCCTTTCCAGCCCTCCTGCTCGAAACGCCGGCGCCACTTGCGCACCCACCGCTTGGAGCGGCCCAGAACCTGTGCCACTTCCGAAGCCGAGCGCCCGCTTCGGAGCAGATGGATGGCTTGTTCCCTTTGCGCTTTCAGTCCCTCTTCGCTCACCGCTCACCTCCTGTGCACAATGGGCTGGTGAGCAGGAGGATACCCCCAATGCGGCACGATGTCTCGGCGATTTGGTTGTTAAGGTGCGGAACGATCTGTTGGCGCTTTCACTCCCTTATCACCGGAACGATGTCTTGACGGGTGACAAGTAACGGGTAACGATTTTGGAGAACCCGCCTGGAGGTAAACCTCCAGGCTACGTCAGGGCGAAGCCCCCTCAAAGGGGGCTCCATTCAGGCCGCTTCCAGCGGCCTTCGCTTCGATGTAGCACGGGGTCTTTAGCCCCGTGCGTGCAAACGGCTCGTTAATCGTTACTCGTTACCCGTCACGATCTCAGTAGAGGAGGGCGGGTACATGGGGACAGAACACACTGTGGCGGATACCGTGGCGCCTACTCTGGCTGTGGTAGGCGATGTCACGCGCACGCAACTGGAGAACGGCCTAACGGTTGTCCTTAAGGAGATGCACACCGCGCCTGTGATCAGTACTTGGGTGTGGTATCGCGTTGGGAGCCGCAATGAAGTGCCGGGAAAGACCGGCATCTCCCACTGGGTGGAGCACATGCAGTTCAAGGGGACCCCCAAGTACCCCACGGGGACGTACGACAGGCTTCTTTCCCGGGAGGGGGGCATCTTCAACGCCATGACCTGGTTCGATTACACGGCCTACTTCGAGACATTGCCCGCCAATCGGGTGGAATTGGCTTTGGACATTGAGTCCGACCGTATGGTGAACAGCCTGTACGACCCGGAGGAGGTCGAGCGGGAGCGTACGGTCATTATCTCCGAGCGGAGCATGAACGAGAACCGCCCGACGTTTCTCCTGGCCGAGGAAGTGCAGAGCACCGCGCTTAAGGTACACCCTTATCGCCACGAAATCATCGGTTGGCTTGCCGACCTGAAGACGATGACGCGCGACGACCTGTACACCCACTACCGCAGGTACTACGCGCCCAACAACGCGGTACTGGTCCTGGTGGGTGCATTTCACACCCAACCCATGCTGGAACTTGTGCGCCGCTACTTCGGTGATTTGGATCCGCGCCCCCTACCCCGAGACGTGATTCCGCCCGAGCCCCCACAGCGGGGGGAGCGCCGGGTGGAGGTGCACGGGGGGGGCGATACTCATTACGTGCAGATGGCCTTTCACGCCGTGCCCGCCACGCACGAGGATTTCTTCCCCATGATCGTGTTGGATGCGGTCTTGGGTGGGGCCAAGTCCTTTGGCGGGGGCGGCTCGTCCAACCGCAGTTCTCGCCTGTACAGGGGATTGGTGGCCACCGGCCTGGCCGCGGACGCCGATTCCTGGGTGGGCCCCATGATCGACCCCTATCTCTGGTGGTTCGACGCCACGGTCAACGAGGGCCACAGCCACGAGGAGGTGGAGCAGGCCTTGTGGCAGGAAATCCAACGGGTGCAGGAGGACGGGGTGAGCCCGGAGGAACTGCGGAAGGCAGTGAAACAGGTGCGCGCACACTTCGTCTACGGGGCCCAGAGCATCACCAACCAGGCCCGCTGGCTCGGCTTTGCCGAGGTCGTCACATCTCAGGAGTGGCTGGCATCCTACCTGGAGAACGTTGCCGCAGTAACCGCGGAGGACGTTCAGCGTGTGGCACAGACCTACCTGCGTCGCGACCAGGTCACTGTGGGCTGGTACGTGGCGAGTACGGGTTGAAGGTTAAAGGCTCCAAGTTAAAAGTGAAGGGTTCGATGTCAACGAGAGGACACCTTGGGAATAAGAAACCGCCTTTGCTCACAACCTTCAACCTGGAACCTTCAACCTGCAACTTTTAACCTATAACCTAACTCGCAACTTATAGAGGAGCCTAACGGAATGAGTACGCCGATAGCCGTTACCGAACGGGCCATGCCCGGGCCGGAGACCATCACTGTCCACGAGTATGCCAACGGCCTGCGGCTTTACATCTACGAGAACCACACCGTCCCCGCGGTGGTCGTGGACGGCAGTTTGCTCGCCGGTAGCGTGTTCGACCCGAGGGAAAAGAGCGGCCTGGCCGCAATGACCGCAGGCATGTTGCGGCGTGGCACGCGCGCACACACCTTCGACGAACTGAACGAAATCATCGAATCGGTGGGCGCGGCCATCGAAATCGGCGGGGGACGCCACGCCCTCGACCTTTATGCCAACTGCCTGTCCGAAGACCTCTCCCTCATTCTCCATGTGCTGGCCGAAATGGTGCGTGAGCCCGCCTTTCCTGAAAAGGAGTTTCAGCGACTCAAGCAGCAGACCCTCACCCGTATTCAGGAGCGGGAGCACGATACCCGGTCTATGGCCTTTATTACCTTCCGTCGCTTGCTGTACGGCGATGACCATCCTTACGGGCGGCCTGTTACCGGCTTGCGTGAGACGGTGGAGGCCATCACGCTGGCGGATGTGCGCGAATTTTACCGTCAGCACGTGGGCCCACAGCGCGGACAACTGGTTGTCGTCGGGGACGTCGATCCGGCCGTTGTCATCGAGGAGGTGGGGAACCTTCTCGCCGACTGGCAGGGGACCTCCCTGCCCCTTACCGTCCCCCCTGTCCCGCCTGTGGAGATGCGCCGCGAGGAACGGGTATCCATTCCCGACAAGACCCAGTCCGACATCGTGTTGGGCTGGTTGGGCATCCCGCGCAAACATCCGGATTGGACGCCCATGGTGGTAGCGAATACTATCTGGGGGCAGTTTGGCATGGGGGGACGCATCGGGGACAGTGTGCGGGAGAAGCAGGGGTTGGCCTACTACGCCTACGGGAGCGTGGACGGAAACTTTGGCCCCGGCGCGTGGACGGCCACCGCGGGCGTCGCTCCTCAGAACGTCGATCGGGCGATTGCCAGCATCCTGGCCGAGGCCCGACGCTTGCGCGATGAACCGGTCACCCCGGAGGAGTTGGCCGATGTCCAGACGTTCCTCATCGGGTCGCTGCCTATCCGGCTGGAGACGAATGAGGGGTTGGCCTCGGCCATTGCGGACATGGCCTGGTATGACCTGGGGCTGGACTACCTGCAAAAGACGGAAGAACGGGTGCGGGCCGTTACCGTTGAGGATGTGCAGCGTGTAGCGCGCGCGTACATGGATCCGGAGACCTATGTGCTGGCCGTAGCCGGGCCGGCATGAGATCGGCAAGGGAATGTGGATTTGAGGGTCATGGAGGGGCGGAGACGATGTGGCTATTGAAACACCTCTTGAAGCCAAAAGCCTTACCGGAAGGCACCATCGTTGTCGTGTCTGGCCTGCCGCGCTCGGGCACATCCATGATGATGAAAATGCTCGAGGCGGGCGGGCTCCCCTTGCTCACCGACCATCAACGCACGCCCGACGAGGACAATCCCAAGGGCTACTATGAATTCGAGCGCGTCAAGCGCCTTCCACGCGGTGACGCGGATTGGTTGCCTCAGGCAGAGGGGAAGGCGGTCAAAGTCATCTCGGCCCTCTTGGAACACCTGCCAGCGGGATACCGGTACAAAGTCATTTTCATGAATCGCGCCCTGCGCGAGGTGCTGGCATCTCAGCGGAAAATGCTCATCCGGCGTGGCGAGGATCCCGATAAGATCGATGACGATGAAATGGAGCGGTTGTTCACCCGACACCTGCAAAAGGTGAAGGCATGGTTGCGCGCCCAGCCGCATATGGACGTCCTGGAGGTGGATTACAACGCGCTCGTCGCTGACCCGTTGCCCTACATTCAGCAGATAAACACGTTTTTGGGTGGATGGTTGGATGAGGATGCAATGCTGGAGGTCGTTGACCCCACCCTTTATCGGAATCGTCTCAAACAGGCACAGGCTTGAAGAGGGCCAAACTCAACGCATGGCTTCTCTGAAAGAACGCTCACCGCAGTATGGAGGATAGGTGATACACCATGACATTGCTCCTTGACCTTTCCATTCTCGTTCCCCACCTTGCGGATGTCCCCGAAATAGCCCGTGCCGCGGAAGATGTGGGCTTTTCTGCCCTGTGGACGAGTGAAACCAAGCACAATCCCTTTCTCCCTCTGGTCTTAGCCGCGGAGCATACCGAACGCATCCGTTTGGGCACTGCTGTGGCCATTGCTTTCCCCCGCAGTCCCATGGTCACCGCGCAGATTGCCTGGGATCTCCAGCAGTATTCAGGGGGACGCCTCTTGCTCGGGTTGGGCACGCAGGTGAAGGCGCACATCGAGCGGCGCTTTGGTATGAGGTGGGAGGCGCCGGTGGCCAAGTTGCGGGAGTACGTCCTTGCTTTGCGCGCCATCTGGGACGCGTGGCAGAACCGCGCGCGCCTCAACTTTCGCGGAAAGTTCTACAAGCACACGCTGATAACGGACTTCTTCGACCCGGGCCCCATCGATCATCCCCACATCCCCATTTACATCGCGGGCGTCAATCCGGGCCTGATTCGCCTGGCCGGGGAGTTGTGCGAGGGCTTTCACGTCCACCCCTTCCATTCCGTCGAATACATGCGCCGGGTCTTTCTGCCCGCTTTGGAAGAGGGACTGCGTGAAGG
>JALWHQ010000452.1 GCA_026983525.1 Anaerolineae bacterium
CTTCCACAGCCTCGGTGCCCGTAGTGTCGGGGGCCACGCGCGTCAACTGCGGGGGAGTAATCTCTACCAACTTCTCTGCCAGGTCGATCAGGCGGAAGTCGGTCACATAATCAGTACACTCAACACCACCGCTCTCCCACAGGGCTTCCACGGCCTTTTCCAACACAGGCTTGTACCCTGCGCCCATAGGCGTGGAGGCCCAACCCGTCACCATATCGATGTATCGGTTGCCATCCACATCCTCAATGAACCAGGAGTACTTGCGTTGCATGATAAAGGGCACATCTTTATCCACGAACCAGGCCTTGAAGAAGAGTTTGCGCTCGTGCTTGTGGTAATGGAGACTCTTCGGGCCTGGTACTTCGGTGACGATCTTAGGGCCGAGTTCCTTGTCCGGCGTATCCATGTCGATTACCTCCTTTCTTCCATATGTGATCTACGATTTCTACTCTCTCAGCACCAAACTCCGTTCAGGGCGCCAATACACCCACACGTGGTCGTCCCACGTGATCTTCCAGATCTCCGCGTCCTGACTGATGTTTTGGGCAAAGATGCGCACCTCCTGGCCGTTGTGCAGGGTGACGATGAAGTCTGTGCTGACCCCCGCGTATAGAATGTCCTTCACGGTGCCCTGCACTTTGTTGTAGGTACCGTTTTCTGGCGGATTGTGGCTAATATACATCTTCTCTGGACGTACAGAAACACTGACCTGCTCTCCCACCTGTACAGGGGTCATGGGAACACCCCAGATCTCGCCCAAGCCAGGCACGTCTACTTTGACCGAGTCGCCCTCCACGCGCACCACCTTACCCTCGAAGAAATTAGTGTTGCCGATGAAATGAGCCACGAAGCGGGTGCGCGGGCGCTCGTAAATCGTCTTCGGGTCTCCAATCTGCAGGATTTGGCCTTTGTTCATGACCGCGATGCGGTCGGCCATGGTCAGGGCTTCGCCCTGGTCGTGGGTGACGTAAATGAAGGTGATGCCTACCTCGTCCTGGATGTTGATGAGTTCCAACTGGAGTTGCTGGCGGATTTTCAAGTCCAGCGCGCCCAGGGGCTCGTCGAGCAGGAGCACGCTGGGGTGCATGATTAGGGCGCGGACGAGGGCCACGCGCTGTTTTTCCCCACCTGATAGTTGGCGCGGGTATTTCTGGGCGTGAGATTGCAGATGCACCATCTCCAGGAAGCGGTTGACCTCACGGCGGATTTTCTCCTCGGGCCAACCGTGTCGCCGTGGCCCAAAGGCCACATTTTCGTAGACCGTCAGATGGGGAAAGAGCGCGTAGTTTTGGAATACGATGTTTATATCCCGTTTCTCAGGCGGCCAGTAAGTGATGTCCTTTCCCCCCAGGTGAACGCTTCCCTGGTCAGGAACGACAAAGCCCGCAATGATGCGCAACACCGTTGTCTTACCGCTGCCACTGGGTCCGAGCAGGGAAAAGAACTCTCCGGGCTCCACGGTGAAACTAACATCGTTCACCGCGATGAGGGTGCCAAACTGTTTGACCAAGTGCTTGACTTCCAGGGTATGTTGGGCGCGCGTGCGTTCTTTCATCATCTCACAGTGTTCCTTCATGACAGGGCTCACGCACGACGCACGGCGCAAGGGAGGAGATTGCGCCGTGCGTCGTGCGTAGGCTACGCCTTATGGCGCGGCCTTCACCTCTTCCCAGATCTGGAGCCACTTGTCGTAGTTGTCGGGGATGACTTCCACGTGCGAATTCTGAATCTCTTCGGGGCGATCCAGGCGTACAGCAGCAATTTCTTCTGGGGTGAGCAGGTCCAGCACTTTCTGGTTGCTGACAAAGTACTCGAAGTCTGTGGCCTCTATGTACTGTACTTCGGGATCCAGGTAGTGATTGATGAGCGCGTGGGCAGCGTACTTCTTCTTTGTGCCCTTGACAATGCTGTAACCGCAGATCCAAGAAAGCGCGCCTTCCTTGGGCGAGACGTATTCTACAGGGACGTTTTCTTCCTCACGTAGGAGGTTAGCATCCGACGTCCACCCGAAGGAAAGCCAGACTTCTCCTGCCTTGAACATGTTGTCGATGTCCGCGTCCGATTCGAAGTAGGTGACGAGGAGGGGTTTCTGTTTGATGAGGTAGTCCTTGACCTTTTGCAGGTCGTCGTCGTTCAGGCGGAAGGGATCCTCATAGCCCAGGGCCAGGGCAGCCACTGCAATCGCGTTGCGCGCGTAGTCCTGCATGGCGATGCGGCCCGCGTACTTCTCGTTCCACAGGTCATTCCAAGAATCTGGCGGAGGCACGACCTTGTCCGTGCGATACATCATGCCTTCCAGACCTGCATCCTGGGGCACCATCCACACTTTGCCCTCTCCCGCTTGGATCTCGGGGATTTCGCGGAAGAAGGGGAACAGGTCGTTCCAGCGCGGGATAAGAGATGTGTCAATGGGTTCGATGAGATCCAACTTCACCAGCGTGGGGATGTAGTCCACGCAGGGGTTGATGACGTCGGCCTTGAAGCCACCGCGCAGTTTGGCCAAAGCCTCGTCCAACTCACCGTAGACGGGTGTCTTCAGGTCGATCTGCGGGTAATCCTCGCGGAACTTGGCCAGGAAGTCGTCGGTGACGGTTTCCTCGTAACTGTAGAGGACGAGTTCGCCGGGTTCTACTTTGTCGAACAGCGGGGGTTTGCTGCCCTCCTCTGCCGGCGCTTCCGTTGGTGTCGGTTGTGGTTGGGGCGTGGGCGTGGGCTGTGGTTTTGGTGTGGGTGTAGGCGTAGGCGTCGCTCCGGCACACGCGGTCACGAGCAATGCTAACAGGACGATAAGGACGACGGCTTGATAAATGTGGCGTTTTCTGTTCATGGTTCCTCCTCCTCGCGCGGTTTAGGGGGATGGGACCGATGGGCCATAGATGATGGAAGAAAATGCAAGCAAGATCCATCGTTTATCGTCTATGGCTTCCTTCAAAAAATTCCCCCCAGTTGTACACCTCCTTGACGATGTCCAAATAGATGAACGTCTCCGAATCCTTCACGCCCTCC
This sequence comes from Anaerolineae bacterium, assembly GCA_026983525.1. Classification (GTDB taxonomy): domain Bacteria; phylum Chloroflexota; class Anaerolineae; order JAADDB01; family JAADDB01; genus S141-23. The sequence goes on from JALWHQ010000452.1 coordinate 3,007, forward strand.
ACGGTGTGCAACTTCTCGGTGAGAAATTCCAGCAGGTGGGCATTGTTACGACACACAACTTCCATGACCAAATCGTAGCCACCTGTGGTGAGAACAAGGTAAATGACTTCCTCGAACTGGGCGATGCGGTGGGCAATCTCCCGCAAGCGATGGCCGTCGGCCTTGACGCCGATCATAGCCACGGTATGGAAACCCAGCAGGATGGGGTTAGTTACAGCAACTATCTGGATGACACCCTCGTCACGCAGGCGCTGAACTCGTTGGCGCACCGTCCCGGGGGAAACCCCCAACCTGCGGGCGATTGCAGAAAAGGGGGTGCGACCATCCGTTTTCAGTGTGGCAATGATGCGACGGTCTATCTCGTCGATTTTGACACGGCCCCCCATTGGGGAGCGGACCAGCGTCCCTTCGGGCATAGGATGTCCAATCCTCTCGTGTTGGGGCAGCAGAGGACGTCCTTCCTCAAGTATCGATAGTATAGCGCCAAGAGCGTGGCATGTCAAGTCCGGTATTGACGATTTGTCAGAAAATAGGGGTAGAAGATTGCAAATAAGTAGCATTTTCGGCTGTATCTTGCGTAATTGGTGATTCTCGCGCCTCTGCGGATTGTTGATGGGGTGAGCAAATGTCATCGACCTATGGCATGATGGGACAGTGGACGCCGTTTAATGATACCTGGTGTCCATCAACGAATTTGTCTCCGTACCAGAATGCGCTACACTACAGAAAAGACTTTCAAGAGGACGTGTAGAGGGTATCATGTCTCCTTTGCCTACCTGGAATGAACCCAAGGTGTTTCGCCTTAAAGAGATTGCCCACTTTCGCGACGAGCAGTTTGTCAACGAGCACCTCTTCGATGGCGATGGCTTTTATGGCCGGCTCCTCTGTTTTCAACGGGGGCAGCATGTGCCCGAACACGTACACGAGCACATCGACGAGACGTTTGATGTTTTGGAGGGGGAAGGGACGTTCCTAATCAACGGTCGCGAGGTCAAGGCGGGGCCGGGTACGACGCTGTATATCCCCGCGGGGACGTATCATGCCCTGCGCGCGGACGGCACCGACCGCTGGATCATTCGTGAGACGGTGCACGAGCGCGTTTACTTGCGCCGCGCGTTGCGCCTTGTCGGGCGCGCGTTTCTCAAGCGGCTTCCGGGTATCGGTCATCGGTGGCGATAGCCATGCAGGACATTCCCGAACGGCTGTACGACTACATCTCCCAGGAGGAACGGGTGGCACTGGCCACCATCGTCAAGCGCAAAGGCGCAACGCCTCGCTATTTAGGCGCGCAGATGATTGTGCATCCCCTGGGCAAGCACGTGGGCACGGTCGGGGGTGGGTGTGGCGAGGCCGAGGTCATCCGCACCGGGCTGGACGTCATCCAGAGTGGTGAACCCGCCACTGTGGACGTCGACCTTACCGAGCCCATCAGTCTGGAGTCCACCGCGGTGTGCGGGGGAAAGTACACCGTGTACGTGGAGCCGTGGGCGCCCACCCCTGAGGATAAGGTCATGCTCGAGGCGTGGGTTCAGGCCATGCGCGCGCGGGAGCCGGTGGTACGCCTCGTCGTCCTGCGCGGGGAGGGCGCGTTCGCGTCCCTTGCCGGCGTGCGCGCCCTGTACGTGAAGGGCCAATGGCTTGGGTCGCCCGGCTTTGAGCGCGTGCCTCGGGGAATTGTGGAAGCAGGCACACGCGTGCCCCCCGAAAAGTCATCTGCTCCGGCCTACGTGCTGCAGCACACCCTTGCCGGTGGCGACGCGTTGGAAGTGTTCTATCAGCATTTTGCCCCCCGTCCCCGATTGGTCATTGTGGGGGCGGGACACATTGGGGCTGCCCTGGCCCGCATGGCCAAAGTGAATGAGTTCGAGGTGGTGGTTCTTGATGATCGGCCTGCTTTTGCCAACCGGTCCCGTTTCCCCGACGCGGACGAGATCGTCGTCGCTCCCATGGCCGATACCCTGCGCGACATGTCCCTGGATCCCCACACGTATGTGGTGCTGGTCACCCGCGGCCACCAGTTGGACTTCGAGTGTCTCCAGGCCGTGTTGGGTAAGCCGGTGCCCTACGTGGGCATGATCGGGAGCAAACGTCGCGTGCGGGCGGTATTCCAACTGCTCGAAGAGGAAAAAGGTATCTCCCCGGAATACCTGAGCAATGTGCATGCACCCATCGGCCTGGACATTGGGGCCGAAACACCGGCGGAAATTGCCACGGCCATCATGGCCGAGATCATCCTTGTCCGGCATGGGGGCACGGGGCGCCCCATGTCCGAGAAGGTGTCCATCAAACGTTTGCAAGGAGCAGTAGCATGACCCCTAAGCACATCACCGACTTCATCAGTATCGCCGATATCCCCCGCGACGTCCTGTGGGACTGGCTGCGCATGGCCAAAGCCCTGAAGGAGGAGTGGCAGGCAGGGGGGAACAAGCCCATCCTGAAGGGAAAGATCTTGGGTATGGTGTTCCAGAAGCCCTCCCTGCGCACGCGCGTGTCGTTCGATGTGGGAATGCGTCATCTGGGTGGGGAGGCCCTCTACCTCTCGCCCCAGGAGATTCGCCTGGGCGAGCGGGAGACGGTGGCGGATGCCGCTGCCGTGCTGTCCGGGTATGTGCACGGCATTATGGCGCGCGTCTTCGCCCATAGCGACATCCTCCAACTGGCCGAACACGCCACGGTGCCGGTCATCAACGGCCTGTCCGATTTTAACCACCCATGCCAGGCCTTCTGCGACATGTTTACCCTCTACGAGCATTGGCATTGGCAAGACCTGGCAGGCAGACGCCTGGTTTTCGTGGGGGATGGCAACAACGTTGCTCGATCCCTGGTTTTCGCCGGTAGCAAGATGGGCATGCGCGTAACTGTGTGCACCCCGCCGGGGTATGAGATCGAGGATGCGGTGATCGAGCGGGCGCGAGCCTTTGCTTCCGAAAGTGGCGGCGAGGTGGTGGTGAGCCACGATCCCCGAAAGGCGGTGCGGGGGGCAGACGTCATTTACACGGATGTGTGGGCCAGCATGGGGCAAGAGGCCGAGGCGGAACAACGGCGTCGAGTCTTCCGTCCATACCAGGTGAACCGTGACCTGGTCGAGGCCAGCGGCAATCCGAATGTACTGGTGATGCACTGTTTGCCCGCGCATCGGGGCGAGGAAATCACGGACGAGGTCATCGACGGCCCGCATAGTATTGTATTCCGACAGGCTCACAATCGTCTACACGGCCAGAAGGCTATCCTGGTGGCTTTGCTGGGGTAACGTTTGGAGAGTGACGCCTCGAACCCTTTCTCTGGAGTACGGGGTATACTGGGCATAGGAGAGATGTTGTGGCCTGGCAAGACATTATCAACCTGTTCACTCATTTGGATACGCTGGCCATCCTGGATATCTTCCTTGTTACGCTCATCTTCTACGGTATCTTGCGACTCTTCAAGGGGACTCAGGCCGTGCAATTGGTGCGCGGTTTGGTCCTTCTTTTGGTCGCCATCTTTATTGTCACGAATTTTGTCCAGCGCCTGACTGCGTTTCGTTGGTTGGTGCGGAGCACCCTGCCGGCCATTCTGGTTGCCCTCCCCGTTATTTTCCAGCCCGAACTGAGGCGCGTCCTGGAACAATTGGGGCGCACGGCACCCCTCCTCGGGCGAGGGGTCCACGTCGAAGCAGTAAGTGAACTTGTCGAAACCCTGGTCACAGCCACAATGCGGCTATCCGCCCACCGTTACGGGGCCATCATCGTTCTCGAGGGGGAGACAGGGTTGCAGGAGTACATGGAATCAGGGGTTCTCATTGACGGCCTGGTGAGTGAGCGCCTCCTGTTGGCTATTTTTTACCCGAACGCGGCCCTTCACGATGGGGCTGTCATCATTAGGGGAAATCGCATCGCCGCGGCCGCGTGTGTATTACCCCTTTCACCCCGTCCCTTGGATCCCCAACTGGGCACGCGCCATCGGGCGGGTCTTGGTGTTACAGAGCATGGGGATGCCCTGGCGATCATCGTTTCCGAGGAGACGGGCATTATCTCCGTGGCCCGATATGGGCGGCTTGTGCGCCGCCTGGACGACAAGCGCTTGCGCCGCGTGCTTCAAAATTTCTATGCTCCCTATCAACGCCATAAGAGACAGGCCGCATGAGACTATTGCGCCTTTGGATTCAAGACATTTTGTATAACCTCGACACTCTTATCCTGGCTTTCTTCCTGGCCATCATCGTCTGGGTTGTAGCCGTTCAGCAGGAAGATCCCATCATTGTGGCCGATTTACCCAGTCCTCTACCCGTTTCCTACGAGAACCTGCCTGCTGGTCTGACTATCTTGGGAAATCCGGTTGAACAGGTGCGCTTGCGCGTGCGCGGCCAGCGTAGCGTTGTTACGTCCCTCAACGCGAGCGCTTTTCGGGCCTATGTGGACCTGCAGGGCCTCACGCCCGGCGTTCACACGCTGCCCATCAATGTCGAGGGCCCGCGTGAAATAACGGTCGTTGCCGTTGATCCACCGCGTGCTATTGTTCACCTGGAACGCCTTCTTCAGAAGCAGGTGTCCGTGAGCGTGGAGTTAATGGACGTACCTCCCTTAGGCTACGAGGTGCGGACGGACGACATTCAGACCGAACCGATGACAGTGACCGTGGAGGGGCCGGAGAGCGAAGTGGAGAAGGTGGTGGCCGTGGTGGCCGAGGTGTACATCCAGACGCGGCGCTCCACCCTGGACACGAAGGTGGCCCTGAGCCCGCGCGATGCGAACAATTTGCCCGTGTTCGATGTGACGGTGAAGCCGCCTGTCGCGCGTGTGATAGTACCCATCGAACCCCAACCCGGTTTTGCCGAAGTGCCGGTGGTGCCGCGTATCGTGGGCCAACCGGCTGAGGGCTATCGGGTAGCGAGTATTAGCGCCGACCCTGCTACCGTTACGTTGCGGGGAGACCCGGATGTACTTCAGAAGTTACCGGGCTACGTAGAAACCGAACCTCTCGACATCACCGGTGCAACGCAGGACGTGGTTGAACGCTTGCCCCTGCGCATCCCGCGCAACGTGTCTGTGCTTGGGAGCAAAACGGCCATCGTGACCGTGCGTATCGTACCCCTGGAAGGGGGACGTACTTTGGTGCGCGTTCTCAAGATCCAAGGACAGCCTGAGGGATACGTTCTCAACATTCCCATCCGAAGTGTGCAAATCATACTTTCTGGGCCATTGCCCAAGTTGAATAACTTGAAGGGGGATGAGATTCAGGCCATCTTGGATCTTTCGGGCATTACGGGTGAGGGCGTCTTTACTGTAAAGCCACAAATTCTAACCCCCGCGGATATTCGCGTGGAAAACGTCATCCCTGCAGAAATTCAAGTGGAGGTGCGGTTACCTACGCCTACTCCAACGCCGTCACCCACGCCCACCTCCACGCCAGTAGCCACGCCATTCCTCACACCGACGGCAACACCCACTGAATTCCCGTTGCCCACGCCAACCATGTCGCTTACGGCCCCTCCCTGATGAGAGGAAAACTACTCATCCCAATGAATTTTGTCCTTTGCCGTGACGTAGGGTATGGAGGAACGCGCAAGCATGATGGCTGTAGAGGTGTTTCACCGTCTCATTGGAGTCGTCATTCTGGTGCTGGTGTTGGCCCGCCTGAGTAATTGGATTAGCCTGCACTTACAAGGCATTGCCTACCTGGTCACCCGTAGCCACCAGGTGGCAACGTTTTTCATGTTCTTGGTGCTGGCTCCCGGTATCTTCGTCCATGAACTCAGCCACTGGGTCATGGCCCGTCTGTTGGGGGTACAGACTACGGGCTTTCGGGTATGGCCCAAGCGAACCCGGAAGGGGCAGATTCAACTGGGCGCGGTGGAAGTGCGCGGGGCCGGACGCCTGAGCATGGCTTTGATAGGGATGGCGCCGTTCATCGTGGGCACGCTGGCCCTCGTCCTGCTGGGGGGATGGCTGCGCGGCGCGGCGACGGATATGGCAGATTGGCGATCTTGGGTTTCTTTGTCGGGTTGGAGGCGGGCGTACGGGTTCTTTGAGCAGGGCGACTGGCCCTGGCGGTTCTACGCCATGTGGGTGATCTCCAACGCTATGATGCCCAGTGCCGCCGACCGTGAGCCGGTTCGCCCTGTCGTCATTGGATTGGCATTGCTGGTTGGGGTGGCGTATGTGGTAGGGCTCGTGCCGACCATTCCGCCGAATGTGTACGCCAACCTGATTGCGTTTCTCGATGTGCTGGGTGGGGCCTTTCTCCTGGCCGTCATTGGCAACGTGTTCGTGGCGTTGTTCCTGGCAGTGGTGGAGTATGGGTTGGGCACGGTGTTGGGCGCGCGTGTGGATTACGGTTAAAGAGAGAACATCCCCTTTTCTTCCCTTCGTTTCCGGTTTGACTTAGTGGCCGTATTCCTGTACACTATTATCGGCTGTGGAGAGGAAGAGCCTACGGAGGGATGGCCGAGTGGACGAAGGCGGCGGTCTTGAAAACCGCTGGGCGTCATGCCCCGGGGGTTCGAATCCCTCTCCCTCCGCCTGGCGTACCGTACAAGTGAAGACTGGGGAGGTGCCGGAGTGGTTGAACGGGGCCGCCTGCTAAGCGGTTGTGGGGGCTAAAACCTCCACCGTGGGTTCGAATCCCACCCTCCCCGCCAGAATAAGCCCCCGTAGCTCAGTGGATAGAGCACCTGGTTGCGGACCAGGAGGTCAGAGGTTCAAATCCTCTCGGGGGTGCCACCGAGAGCCGCCGTAACCGACCGGTTACGGCGGCTCTTCTTTTCTTCAAAACACCGCCAATTCTGCCAAACCTCTGACATCCCGCTAATCCCATTCTAACGATCAAGCCCTACCGTATGGATGGTGGTG
>JALWHQ010000453.1 GCA_026983525.1 Anaerolineae bacterium
TACTGCCTGAAGGAGGGCTTCCCTATCCCAAAGGGCTTCTTGCCATCCTTACCAGCCCCATTGACGGCTTGAATGTCTAGGGGAGAGCAAATGTGTACGGTAGTGAGATCTCATGCATATATGACCGTTCCCCAACGCGTTATTCCTCCACTATGAGGGCAACGCCCACTGTGCCTGGCCCCGAGCGCACGGCGAGCATGGGCGCGAGGGTGTGGAGGTAGATCTCGCTTGGGGCCAGGTCCGCTTCAATGGCCTGGTGGAGCGTATCCGCTACCTGGGCTGCGTCCGCGTGCACAACGATGGCCCGCTTAACGGCGCCCTTCACGCGCGCGCGCAGCCAGTCCACCAGGGCCTCAATTCCCTTGTCAGCAGGCACATACTCCACCACTTTCAAGTAGCCCTTTTCCACGGTGAAGAGGGCGCGGTGGCCCAGGGGATGGTGGGTCGCGTACGCCAGGGCGGAAATGTGCTCGGCCTGACGCAGGTAGTGGAGATCGCCTGAGAGGAAGGCCACGTGCACGCGCGGGATGGCCTCTCGCGCGGCCTCGGCCACTTCCTTTAGGGTGGCGGCTTCGCCCGCGCGCTCGGCCGCGGCCAGCGCCACCAGGCCCACCCCCGCGGAAACGAGGTGGCTGTTCACCGCCTCTGCGGGCAGTTTACCGTAGGTCACCGCGGCCACCGACGCCGAGACCAGGGTGGGGTTGAACGCGGTGGAGGGGGAGACGACAACGATGCCCGTGACTTCCTTGGCCATCTTGCGGAAGAGGACGCGGAAGTCGTCGGGCGAGGGATGGCCCGCGCGTACGGGTTGGCCCTCGCGCAGGCGACGGTAGACATCTGCACGAGCAATATCCTCGCCCTCTACCAGGCGCTCGTCATCCACGACAACGATTTGCGGCACGACGAATACGCCTTGGGAGCCCGCCAGAGCATCGGGCACATCGGCCGAACTGTCGGTAATCACAACAATCTGCTCAGGCACACATTTCTCCTTACTGGCCAAACCGTAAAAGTGGGCAAAATGGAACAGCCACATTTGCACGAAGGCAATATTACCGAATTTCGGCACTATTGTCCACAGCCCCGTCGCCTTTGGAGTAGGATCAAACAACGGCAGAGGGAACACACGTTGAGTTCCCACTGTCCGGGAAGCAACATCTCACACGATGTATATGATGTATCCGGATCGAAGAGGGACAAGCGAGACCGCGCACGTCCTGTAATGACTTTTTTGTAAACCGTACAGGACGCGCCTCTCCACAACACAGGTTGCGTTAATAGGAACGCCCCATGAACATGCTTCCTCGCGTTGACCTTATTAGGCTGGCAACGAAGCCAACCGCTGTACGGCTACCTCCACAGACTGGACCACGCCGTCCATAAGGGGTTGGCGGTACTCCTCGATGCGGCCCTCATCGCAGGCGCGCGCCAGTTCCGGGTCGATGGGCAGTCGCGCCAATAGGGACACGCCCGCCAGTCGGGTCCCCTCTTCCACATGGCTGGGACCAAAAATTTCGTAGCGCGTGCCCGTCTCGGAGCACTCGAAGTAACTCATGTTCTCGATGATGCCCAGCAAGGGCACCTTCATGTCCTGGCTCATGCGCACGGCCTTGCGCACGATGAGCCCGGCCACTTCTTGGGGCGTGGTGACCATGAGCAGCCCACTCAAGGGCAGGGCCATCATCACCGTCAACTGCGCGTCCGACGTCCCCGGAAGGAAGTCGATGAGCAGGTAATCCAGCGGCCCCCAGACAACGTCGCGCCACAGGTCGTTGAGCAACTGCGCGATGCGAGAACTGCGCCAGGCTACGGGGTCATAAAGTGACACACACGTGGAAGGTCACCACGAAGCCGGGAACGATAACGACGAGCAAAGGGGGGACGAATTTCCGGCCCCACCACGACTGGCGGCATACCAATCGGTTCCCCCGATTTTTGACAGAACGAGGCATGCCCTGTATAGTATATAGTGCGGTTACACATACCCATGTGCTGAGTCGAGGTAAACCGTTTATGAACATGTTCAGCGCACACCTGCCTCTGCCTAGGAGCCCGCAGAGGGTGACGGACGGATAACTCCGTCTGGCGGTGTGTGCGCGGGCCTTTCAACGGCGAAATGGGCACTCGACCCCCTCCAGACGGAGGGGGTTTTTCTTTAGGGGCTAGAGATTGAGATTAGAGATTGGAGATTGGAGATTGGTAATGACGGAGAAGGAACGCATCCGGGTGGGCATTGTCGGCGCGACGGGCTATACCGGCATCGAACTGGTGCGGCTCTTGAAAGGCCATCCGCGCGTGGAAATGGCCTGGCTGACGTCAGAAACCTACGCGGGCCAGCGCCTTTCCGATGTGTATCCCTGTCCTTATGATGACCTACTCGTCTCCTGGGATGAAGTCGAATTACAGGGCGAGGAGGTGGTCTTCCTATGCCTACCCCACACCGCATCCATGGATGCGGCCCGCCGCGCGCTCGCGGCCGGATGCCGAGTCATCGACCTCAGCGCGGACTTCCGCCTGCCCGACCCCGTCACCTACGAGCACTGGTACGGTGCTCCCCACACCGCGCCTGACCTACTACCCAAGGCTGTGTATGGACTGCCCGAGGTATATCGGGAACGTATTCGCGGGGCGCGTTTCGTCGCCAACCCAGGGTGCTATCCCACGTCCGTGAACCTGGCGCTGTATCCCCTGGCGCGCGCGGGCCTGCTCGAGCCCACCATTATCGTGGACAGCAAGTCGGGCGTTTCGGGCGCGGGGCGTAAACCCAAACTCAACACGCACTTTGTCGAAGCCAATGAAAACTTGAGTCCTTACAGCATCGGATACGCCCACCGCCACATTGCGGAAATGGAACTCGTGCTGGGGGATGTATGGCGGGGTAAGGGCAAACCGGACATCACTTTCTCCCCTCACCTGACGCCTGTGAACCGAGGTATCCTTTCCACCATTTACGTGACCCTGACCCAGGATATGACTCCGGAGGCTGTACGCGCGCTGTACACCGACACGTACGCCAATGAGCCCTTCATGCGCGTCCTGCCTCTGGGCCAGTTCGCCACGATGCGCCACACCCAGTACACCAATTTGTGCGTCATCGGCCTTACGCCGGTCAAAGGCCGCCGCTGGATCATCACCAGCAGTATCGACAATCTACTCAAGGGCGCATCAGGACAGGCCGTGCAGAATTTCAATTTGATGGTAGGCGAACAAGAAACTGTGGGGTTATAGGCTGCAGGTTGAAGGTTAAAGGTTGAAGATGACGGTGGCGTGCAGTCGAGGTCGACGGGGAACGGCCGATGTCGGCATACAACCTTTAACTTTTAACCTGTAACTTGTAACCTATCTATGGCAAGGAACGATGAACGTGAGCCCGATACCCGACACGAACATCTACGTGCTGAAGATCGGCGGACGCCAGTTGGACGACGCCGGTTTCCTGGAGCGCCTGGGAGGCGCGGTGCGCGAGTTGCACCGCGCGCACAAGGTGGTCATCGTTCATGGCGGTGGCAAGGCCATTCAGACGTGGCAGGAACGGCTGGGATTGGAGCCACGCTACGTGGAGGGCCTGCGTGTCACCGACGAAGACTCCCTGGACGTGGCCGAGGCCGTGCTTTCTGGGTTGATCAATAAGCGACTGGTGGCGCTGCTGCTGAACGCGGGCGTGCCGGCTGTGGGGTTGAGCGGGGTAGACGGGGGCCTGGTGCGCGTGGAGAAGATGTGGCATCCCCTGGGGGACTTGGGTCGCGTGGGCGAGGTGCAGGAGGTCGCGCCCCGGGTGATACACACCCTGCTGGAATCCGGGCACGTGCCCGTCATCTCACCTATCTCCATTGGGAGTGACGGACTGACATACAACGTGAACGCGGATCACGTGGCCGCGGCGGTGGCAGCCGCCCTGCGAGCGGAACGCCTCTACTTCATCAGCGACGTGCCCGGCGTCTTGGTCGCGGGCCAACCCGTCCGCGCCCTGACCGTCCTCCAAGCCGACCAGTGGATCGAGGAAGCCATCATCACCGGCGGCATGATTCCCAAAGTGCGCTCTGCTGTGGCTGCGGTGGACGCGGGCGTCCCCCAGGCAATCATCACCAACCTGGACGGTGTGCTCAAAGGAGAAGGCACAGCAGTGGTCTCGGCTAACTTCTAAAGCCCCACCTATAATGTGCAACTTACCGAGGAGGCCCTATGAACGCCCAACAAGTCATCGAATGGGAACAAAAGTACGTGCTCGGCGTGTACTCACGCCCGCCCGTGGTGTTCGAGCGAGGCGAGGGGGTGTGGCTGTACGACACCGAGGGGAATCGCTACCTCGACCTGGTCGCGGGCATCGCGGTCAACGCGCTCGGCTACGGCGATCCCGAAATCCCCCGCATCATGGCCGAACAGGCGGCCAAGCTCATCCACGTCTCCAACCTATACCACACGGAACCCCACACCCGTCTCGCCCGCCTGCTGGTTGAACACTCCTTCGCGGACAAGGTGTTCTTCTGCAACTCAGGCGCGGAGGCCAACGAGGCAGCCATCAAGTTCGCGCGTAAGTATGCCCGCACGCGCCACGGCGAGGGCAAGACCGTCATCGTCGCCTTTGAGGGCGCATTTCACGGCCGCACCATGGGCGCGCTGGCCATCACTCCCCGCCCCCACTACCAGGCTCCCTTCCGACCGCTCATGCCGGACGTGCGCATCGCGACCTTCAACGATCCCGAGGCCGCGCGCGCGGCCATCACCGAGGATGTGGCCGCGGTGTTCGTCGAACCCATCCAGGGCGAGGGAGGCATCCGCCCGGCGACCGTGGAATTCCTCCAGGCTGTGCGCGAGGCAGCGGACGCGGTGGACGCACTCCTGGTGTTCGACGAAGTGCAGTGCGGCCTGGGACGTACAGGTCACCTTTGGGCCCACGAGTATTACGGCGTAACGCCGGACATCATGACCATTGCCAAACCTCTGGCGGGCGGGTTGCCTATGGGCGCGACGCTGGTCACGCAAAAGGTGGCCGATGTGCTGGCCCCGGGTGACCACGCGACGACCTTTGGTGGGGGGGCGGTTGTAAGCGCGGTGGCCGCGTACGTGGTCGAGCGTCTGGCCGATGAGGACTTCCTGGCCGGGGTGCGGGCGCGCGGGGCACACCTCATGCGTCGCCTGCGCGAACTGAACGATTCGCACATTGTGGACATTCGCGGCCGCGGTCTTATGGTGGGCATCGAGTTCGACCGGGACATCCGCCCGCTGGTGCAAAAGGCCCTGGACTACGGTCTCGTGCTCGTCAACGCCGGCCCCAACGTCATCCGCATGGTGCCGCCGCTGGTCATTTCCGACGATGAGATAGACGAAGCGGTGAAACGGTTTTCGGGGTTGCTGGAGGGGGAGGAGGAGGAAGGTTAAAGGTTGAAGGTTAAAAAGGGAGGACGAAGCCTGACGGGGCGCAATGAAGGACTTACGGGACGAGATTCCCTAACCTTTAACCTTCAACTTGTAACCTGCAACTTGAACTCGTATCCTGCCAAGGGGAGCGCGTTATCATGACAGACGAACAGGAGAGTGGGGCGGTCATCCTACGTCCGGCGCGCGAGGAGGACATCCCGGCCATCGTGGACCTGGTCAACGGCTACGCAGCCCAAAACCTGATGCTGCCGCGCAACCCGGAGGAGGTGCGGCGCACGTTGAGGACGTGGATCGTGGCCGAGGCTGACGGCCGCGTGGTGGGGTGCGCGGCCCTCGCCCGCCTCTCGCCTGAGTTGGCTGAGATTCGTTCGTTGGCCGTGGCTCCCGAGTACACAGGGCGCGGCATTGGCGGCCGCATCGTCCAGGCCCTGGTGGAGGTGGCGCGGAAGGAGGGCATCAGACAGGTGGCTGCCCTGACCTTGCGTCAATCCTTTTTTGAACGCCAGGGCTTCCAGGTCGTGGATCGCTGGGATCTCTCGCCCAAAATCTGGAGCGAGTGTGTGTACTGTCCCAAATTTCATCGCTGTGATGAGATCGCTGTGGCCATGACACTGGTGCCCGAGGAGGAAAACACCGACCGCCCACCTCATAGGGGCGACCTGCGCGCGTTGACCTGGCAGTTGACCCCTGTCGTCCAGGGACACGGCTAAGTCACGACGGAGGATCGCCCCACCTCAGAATGCTTTGGGGGTAAAATCGGGGGAATTGAGGACAACGAGGTTCTCTTCTCCCAGCCCAATGACCAGCAATCCTTGTCGCTCCGCGAATACGGTCACCGAGGGTTCGACGTATAGGGAGGCCACGGCCCCAATGATGCGCTTTTCCTGAAACTCAGGGAAGAACTCTCTTGCCCTACGCAGAAAGGTGAGGAACTCCCTTACATGTTCCACGGTTAACTTGCTCTTGGTTTCGTTGATCAGCGCGTAATCGTCGCAAGTAGCCACCACATCGAACTCGTGCACGGTGCCATCGGGCAGGCGCCGCCGCACCCGCACCGCTAGCGAATCCACCTCTGGACATCCCACCACCTGCCGCAATATGGCCGGGATCCCCGGAGCCACGATATCTTCGGCCAATGTCCCCATCTTGTTGGCCAGGTCCCCCCACTGTTTGTTCATCTTGGCTACCGTGCGGCGCATTTCGTCCTTGAAGGCGCGCATTTCGTCCTTGAAGTCCAGCATCTCTTGCTTGAAGGCGCGCATCTCATCCTTGAAGTCCAACATCTCTTGCTTGAAGGCGCGCATCTCATCCTTGAAGTCCAACATCTCTTGCTTGAAAGCGCGCATCTCATCCTTGAAGTCCAACATCTCTTGTTTGAAGGCGCGCATCTCTTCCTTGAACTCCCGCATCTCGCGCGAAAGTTGGTCCAATTGGGCCTGCGTGCGCGCCTGCGCGCGCAACACCTCCGCCATCAGGTCTTCCAGTCTGTCCACCCGCCGTTCCAAAGTGAGTTGGGGCATTGCCGAGCCTCCTCGCAAGGGAAAGGGAATCGACCAAGTATAACACAGGACTTCTTGGGCGCGCCAGAGGACCGAAGGGCCGGGTGTAGCAAGAACTTTTCGGCGCGATTTGGAAGCGCTCTGTCATTGCGAGGGCTCGAAGAGCCCGAAGCAATCTCCAACGCAGGCGCTGGACAGCCAATGTGGGAGATTGCTTCGCTCGCTGACGCTCGCTCGCAATGACACGGGATCATTGGCAGCGAAAAAATGTTGCTATACCCGAAGGGCCACACGATTTCCCCTTCAGACAACATGGGAGATCCGCGTTCACCATTTCACCCTGAACGATGCTATAATCTCATGCGCGTACTCTCCGTTGCCCAAAGGACTGACCCATGCAGTGGCATGTCTACGTAGATGTGCTTATCACCAGTGAAGATGCGGTCGTCCTCCTGCGCGAGGAAGGAAAAGACGCGTGGCGGCTTCCCGGTGGATGGCTCACCGAAGTGATCGCGCCGGAGGAAGTGGTCAAACGCTACGCGCGCGAGCAGGTCAACCTCCCTCTCGAGGACGTGCGCCTCGTGTGGGCGGAAGCCCGCATTGACGAACCCGTCCCCGTTCTCGTGCTCCACTACGAAGCCAATGCCCCCGACTATCCATCCCCCGGAGCAGGGGTATCTGAAGCCCGTTTCTTCCAGGTCGAACACCTGCCTCCCATGTCCGATGCCGACCGAGATGCCCTCTACGTCACCCTCACCGGAGGCGAAACCTTCGAGCCGTTCTGATCCAAGCCGTTCGGGCGAAACGTACGCTAAGTGCAAGGGAGTTGGCTCATGCTCGACAATGTCGAGGGGGTGGCGCATGTACTGCCGCTACCTGGCAATCATTTAACCGTCCCTCCTCGATGGTTACGTTAGGAGGCCAAGGCCCCATGTACGCGGCCGTCTTGCAGGCCTTGATCTATGCCGATATCTTCGACTATCCCCTCACCCTGCCGGAGATCCACCGCTACCTGGTGGGGATTGCTGCATCCGTGCAAGAAGTGGAACGCGCGCTATCCCCCACATCACCCCTGGCACCCTACGTCGAAAAACGGGGCGAGTTCTTCACCCTGGCCGGGCGCGCGCACCTGGCCGAAACGCGCCGTCACCGCTGGGAGATGGCCCAACGCCTGTGGCCCAAGGCCATTGCCTACGGTCGATACATCGCCGCGCTCCCCTTCGTGCGCATGGTGGCCGTCACCGGCGCATTGGCGATGGACAACGTGGACAGCGAGGACGACCTGGATTACTTCATCGTCACCGCGCCCGGCCGCCTCTGGCTGTGTCGGGCCATGGTCATCCTGTTGGTGCGCTGGGCCGCGCGGCGCGGGGACATCCTCTGCCCCAACTTCTTCCTCTCCACGAAAGCCCTGAGCCTGCGCCAGCGCAACCTCTTCACCGCGCACGAAGTAGCGCAAATGGTGCCTGTGGCCGGTCTGGATGTGTATCGCCAGTTGCGCGCGCGCAACGCCTGGACATCCCACTACCTGCCCAATGCCCTGGGGCCTCCCAAAGTCCTGGCCGATGGCCGGGATAAGGCCCTCCTGCGTTCCCTGCTGGAGAGAATGTTGAGCACTTCCCTGGTTTCACCCCTGGAACGATGGGAAATGCAGCGCAAGATACGCAAGTTCAGCGCCCAGGGCGGCGGCAACCCCGAGGTATACTTCTCCCCCCACCACTGCAAAGGCCACTTCGACCGGCACGGCACGCGCACATTGGCCGAATTCCTGCGCCGCTGGCAACGCTTTGTTGCCGACAACCCGTGGATTGTCGAGGGAACCTCGCATATTGACGTATCCTTTGCTAATTCTACGACAGGGTTTCTGGAATTTGGGGGTAGGTCTCAAATATAGGGTACCAGGTATCGGGTATCGGGTATTGGACATTTTGCACAGGGTGGGCGCTACTTTCCGAAGCCACAACAAGAGGAACGTCCCCCAAACTGGGAACGGGGCATTCGTCGTCCGTTTCCTGGCCACCTGACATCCAATATCTGATATCCAATACCCAATATCAATGTACAACAGTTTAGTGGAAAGCAGGCATTGACGTTACGGTCACACGCTGGGGAGGACACACGCTATGCGCCCTGATATTACGCTGGTTCATCCGTTGTTCATCAGCAAGGACCCGGTGGAACAAAAACTGATGACGCCCTACTTCCCGCTGGGGCTCATGTACCTGGCCGCGGTATTGCGGGAGCACGGGTATACCGTGGAATTCTTCGACTGCACCTTCCGCCAGGATTACACCGAGTTCGAGGAGTACATGCGCCGCGTGCGCCCTCCGGTGGTGGGCATTACAGCGCTGATCACCATTCGCCGCCACGCGCTCATCCTGGCCGACATTGCCCACCGCTACGGGGCCAAGGTGATCCTGGGCGGCCCGGACCCCACGGGCATTCCCCAACGTTACCTGACTTATCGAGCCGGTGGCGAGTTCCCCGTGGACATGGTGGTGTTCGACGAGGGGGAGATGACCCTGCTGGATGTGATGAACCATCTTCACCGACGGGGAGATTACGCGCCCAACCTGCGGGATATTCCCGGGCTGCGCTTGCGGGGCGAGCATGGGGAGATGGTGGCCACGCCCCCGCGCCCCCTCATCACCGACCTGGACGCGCTGCCCTTGCCCGCGCGCGACCTGGTAGACATGGACGCTTACCGCAATGCCTGGCTCAAAGCCCACGGCTACTGGTCGCTGAGCATCATCAACACGCGCGGGTGCCCCTACGCCTGCACTTGGTGCCAGAAGGCCGTGTTCGGCCGCACCTACCGCAGCCGATCCGCGGCCAACTCGGCCGAGGAGATGAAGCACATCAAGGAAACCTACGCGCCCGACATGCTGCGCGTCGTGGACGACATCACCGGCGTGCGGCGGGGGTGGGTGTTGGAG
>JALWHQ010000454.1 GCA_026983525.1 Anaerolineae bacterium
AAAGCGCCCTCGCTGCCCATGAGGGCCTTGGGTCGCGCTCCATAGCGGATGCGCACCCGGCCCACGTTGAGGACGAGGTATTGGACGGGGCTGTGGCGGTCGGGCGCGATGTGGGAGCCATCGGTTGCCGCGACTGTGTAGTCGCGAGGTGCCTGGGGAGCGGGGAATGTCGCGCCGGGAGGCTCGTTCGTGGGGCGGGCCACGAGCCAGGGGACGCGTTCCTTGACCTGGTCGATCTTGTCGCGAAGGGCCTGGGCCTCCAGTTGGCGGAGCAACGCGCGCGCGGTGTCCAGGTGCCCGGTGCGGGATCGCTCCAGGGTGACCTGGGCAAGTTGTTGGATGGTCTTCTGCAGGTTATCGATGCGTAAGGGCATGGGCACTTTTCGCTCAAGGGCGGTATGCAAAGGCAATGTCTGCCGCGTTGCGCTGGGCCTGACGGATCTGCTTGGGCGTGAGGCCCGCCTTGGGCGCGGCCACGTTGTACTCGTAGGCCAGGTCGATGTTGCTGATGCCGGGGTCGTCGGTGTTGATGGTCGCCAGCAGGCCCCGTTCCAGGAACGCGCGCAAGGGGTGTGAGGCGTAGTCGGGCACGGTGCTGGTCTGGACATTGCTGGTGAGGTTGGCTTCGATGCCGATGCGGTGCTCAGCCATGTAATCCAACAGCCGCGGGTCTTCGATGGCTCGCACCGCGTGCCCGATGCGCTCCGCGCCCAATTCTCGAATGGCCTGCCAGACACTTTCGGGCCCCGCGCTTTCCCCCGCGTGGACGGTGATGTGCCAGCCGACATCGCGCGCCTTCTTGAAGTGATCCACGAACAGGTCGCCGGGCCAGTTTGCTTCGTCCCCGGCCAGATCGAGGGCGATAAGGGCGTCGCGATGGGCGAGCAGGGCCTCGAGTTCCTTCCAGGCGATGTCCGGGCCGTAAGTGCGGCTGAGGATGCCGATCAGTTGCACCTGAATGCCGGTATCGCGCGCGCCCGCTCGAACCCCATCCACCACCGCCTCGACCACCCCTTCAGGGTTTAACCCGTGGGGCTCGGCCATGAACCAGGGACTAAAGCGCAACTCGATGTAGTCGATGCCCTCGCGTTGGGCGTCCTCCACGTTCTCATAGGCGACACGGCGGCACGCGTCGTAATCGACGAGCACGCCGGTCATCCACTTGAACTTGCTCAAGAAGGCCATCACGCCCGGCTGGGGCTCGGTGACCTGCACGTGCGGGCGCAGGCCTTCCACGTCCCAGGCCGGGAGGGGAAGGTTGTGAGCGCGCCCCAGGTCGAGAATCGTTTCCAAGCGCACGCTGCCGTCCAAGTGGCGGTGTAAATCGATAAGCGGCAAAGACGGGTCAATGAAGTTCGCCATGTTCTCCCTTCCTGAGGTAAGATACATTCACGCAAATTATAGGGGAGAATGAAACGTCTGCCGAAATTCCGTGTGGGGCACTGGAGGAACGTGTGGGGTCGCGGGGGCGTCTATGGGGTGAACGATGTTCAGAAAAAGAGCGTGAGGAGGGAGGTCGATGAACGGGTGGATGAAAGGATTGGCTGTGGCGTTGGTGCTCGCGGTGATGGCGGGCTGCGCGCTTCCGCCGTCCACACCCCAGGCGGCGCAACCCCGCGAAGGTGCTCAGCCAACCGTTAGCGAACAATCGCCAGCGGTTCTCACGCCGGCACAGGAGACCGAAATGAGGGTGAAGCCAAAGACGTTGCGCCAGGGAGACCAGTGGCCCGTCCGTGGGGGGCAACGTTTCCTGCTGATTACAGGCCCAGAAGCCTGGGCGACATTTCTCCGCCAACAGCGCAGTCAGCCAGATTCGTGGCCCAAGGTGAATTGGGAACGCGAGGTTGTTCTCGTCGCCCTCATGGGGGGAAAGCGCACGGGCGGCTATCGCATCACTGTTGAGGAGGTCCGTGTGGGGGATGGGGCGGTCGTCGTGCGCGTGCAAGAGGTGAGCCCACGCCCGGACGAGATGGTCATTCAGGTGCTGACCTCTCCCTTCCACGTGGTGACCGTCCCGCGCGATGTGTTCCCACCTCCTCCTTTCACCCTGCGCTTTGTTTCGCCATCGGGCGTATGGGAGGTCGATGTTCCGAGCATCGAGGAGGACGGCCTCTATGAGGCCACACTTCAAAGCGCAAGTCCGTTCTCCCGTCCTACAGGGGAGGCGGAGAAGTAAGGCCAAAAAGAGGAGTACACCATGCCGAACCTGATTCGTTCCTGGCGTCGTTATCGCGCCATGTGGCAGGACGAAGGCACGCGCATGGCCGCACGGATTTTCTGGCGTAAATTGCTCCTGCTCCTGCGCAGATATGTACTACGCCAATCGGTGATAAAGCATTATGTTCCCGCCATCGGTGCCTACATGTACATCAATCTGGAAGATAGTGGGTTTTCGCGCACCATTTTCTATCGGGGCGTTCACGAGCCTCTGGTTACACGGTTGATCCAGCAAGAGGTGGAGCCGGGCATGCATGTACTCGATATTGGGGCGAACATGGGGTACTACGTCTTGCTTGAATCGCGACGGGTGGGCCCAGAAGGGCAGGTATACGCGTTAGAACCGGTACCTCAGACGTTCGAGATGTTGCGTGAAAATGTACGACTCAACCATCTACAGAACGTCCGCCTGTTTCAATTGGCCCTGGGAGCCAGGAATGGACAGGCAACCATGTACGTTATGGAGAAGTGGAATTGGTCGCACTTGGCCCATGATCGCTGGACTTCGACACGGTTAGCACATATGCGAACACAAGCGCTGAAAACCGAGCAGGTCCCTATCCGGACCCTGGATCGGTTCGCCCAGGAGGCAGGTATACCTCAGGTCAACTTCATCAGGATGGACGTCGAAGGGTTTGAAGTCGACATTATCAAAGGGGGGATAGACATTCTGGCCCGGTGGGCGCTTTCTTGCCCAATAAAAATTTTCCTCGAAGTCCACCCATTTTTGAGTGATGACAGAACGCCTTTCTTGAACATGGTGCGTATGCTGTACGATGCAGGTTTTCGGGTTAAATATATAGTGTATCTTGAGGATATGGTGGCGCAATTTCCTGAATTAGACGATGTATTATTTTTCTTAGCTGTGTCGCGGTTTCGCGAGGCTCCTCATTTGCTCTTGACAAGCGAAAAAGTAGTTTCGCTGTGAGGTTCCCCATGCGCGTTGTCTATAGTATCTCAACTAAATTTGCGGGTGCAGGTATAGGGTATATCGCTTATCACTTTGTTCGCGGCATTTATCGGGCGGGCTGGTTGGAAAAAGCCATTGTGGGATACGAGGCGCAGCATGATATACCCCGAGAGCGTGTGCGCTCTTTTCCTTGGATGCGCTTCGTCGCTCGTCTGGCGCGAGATTACGCACCGCTGCGGGATACAATTTTCGACGTAGTTGCCTCGCGTGCTCTTCCAGCGTGCGATATTTTCCACGGTTGGTCCCATCAGTGTTTGTATAGTTTGCAGCGGGCGAAAAAATTGGGGGCCATTACTTTTGTGGAGCGCCCTAACAGCCACGATCTGTATCAGGATCGCTTGCTACGGGAGGAGTATGAACGCTGGGGGTATCGCCCCCCTCGACAGATGCGCTCCTGGGGAATTCGTCGTGGACTTGCTGAGTACCAAATCGCCGACTTTATAACGGTTCCGTCCTCTTTCGCTTACCAAAGTATGCTTGAAGAGGGCATTCCCGAAGAGCGACTCTTCCTCATTCCATATGGGGTGGACACCGAGCGATTCTATCCAGGCACACCGCCTCAGGATGTTTTCCGCTTGTTGTTCGTTGGGCAAGTCTCTTTGCGCAAAGGGGTACCCTATTTGCTGCAAGCGTGGCGGCGTTTAGGGCTTCCGCAGGCTGAACTGTGGCTTGTGGGGCGCATAACCCCGGACGCGCGCCATGTTGTGGCCCCATACCGTCATCATCCGTCCGTTCGCTTCTTGGGCCATGTAGCAGATGTGGCCCCTCTCTACCGCCAAGCCTCGGTTTTTGTCCTCCCGAGCATCGAGGAGGGGAGCGCGCTGGTTACATACGAAGCCATGGCTTCTGGGCTGCCGCTCATCTTCACCCCCAACACGGGCGCGGTGGCCCGCGACGGCGTGGAAGGCATCCAGGTGCCCATTCGGGATGTAGATGCGCTGGCTGCAGCCATCGAGCGTCTGTACCGGGAACCCGAATTGAGAATCGAGTTGGGCCGTGCAGGACGCAAGCGCGTGTTGGATTATACCTGGGAGAAGGCGGGTGAGCGTTTGCTGAGAGCCTACACGGAGGCCCGCCGAAGACTAAGGCCTGACCTCCATTGAGGTTCTAACCCGTGACCTTGACAGAGACCCCGATCACCGTCGCCCACATTAAAGACCAGTTTCTCCCCCGATCAGAGACGTTCATCTACGCTCAAGTTGCCCAATTGAAGCGCTACCGTTCTCTGGTGCTTGATCGACATCCGCGGCAGAATCGTGATTTGTTTCCGTTTGAATTTTACGAAAGCCCTGCCGAACGCTTGGGGCGCTGGGCGGGATGGATAGAGCGGTTATCTTTGCGTGCACTTGGGCGAAGCCCTTACTTGGAGTGGATTATTCGACATACCAATGTGCGCGTCCTTCACGCCCATTTTGGTCAATTGGGGGCCCTGTTTGTATCCGTGGCTTGCCGACATGGTCTTCCCCTTATTACTTCTTTCTATGGAATGGATGTTTCACGTTTTGCACGTATCCCTGCTTGGAAGCCTCGCTTCGAGCGTCTATGGCAATATGGTCAACGTTTTGTCGCTCTTGGTCCTCAGATGGCTGAAACCCTCGTCTCCCTGGGGGCCCCACGTGAGCGGGTTGTTGTTATCCCTTTAGCCGTAGATGTGCAACGCTTTGCTTATAGGGAGTGTGAACTTCCTGGACGCCACAATGCTGTACGATTGATTACGGTGGGACGCCTTGTTCCCAAGAAAGGGGTGGACGTTTTACTGAAGGCGCTTGCACAGTTGAAGGCACAAATTCCTTTTCAATTGTGGATTGTCGGTGACGGACCAGAGCGAGAGCGGCTTGAAAATCTTGCACACGCCCTTGCGCTTGGCGGGCAGGTTGTATTTTGGGGATGGCAATCTCCAGAGCAAGTGGCAGACTTAATGGCCAAATCCCACATTTTTGTTCTCGCCAGCCGTACGGATCCTGTGACAGGGGAAACAGAAGGCACCCCGACTGTGCTCTTGGAAGCCCAGGCGCGTGGACTGCCTGTCATTTCTACGCTCCACGCGGACATCCCTTTTATTGTGCGTGCAGGAGAAAGCGGAATTTTGGTTCCAGAGAATGATGCGGAAGCCTTAGCAGAGGCCTTGGAAACCCTTCTCAAACACCCAGAACGTTGGGGAGACATGGGACGTGCGGGCCGAAAGTTTGTGGAAGAACGTCATGCTATTCCCCATGTTATTGCTCGGTTGGAGGATCTATATGACGAGGTGTTGGCAACCGTGAACTATGTCTAAGTTGACTCTTCTTTTTGTGGATCACGCTTCTGTAATAGGTGGGGCCGAGCGCAGTCTGCTCCTCCTGCTCAAGCACCTGGATCGCGACCGCTGGCAACCGCACCTGGCATGTCCGCCCGGGGACCTGGCGGACGCCGCGCGCGCGTTGGACGTGCCCGTCCACCCATTCCCACTGCCTCGCCTGCGCCGCTCCGTCCGTTTCCCGCTCGACCTCCTCGCCCATGCCGCGCGTTTGGCCCGCCTGGCACGCGTCCTTGATGCCCGCGCTCTCGTTGCCAACACCGTGCGGGCCGCGTTCTACACCGCGCCGGCCGCGCGCCTGGTCCGACGCCCCTTCATCTGGCACATGCGCGACTTCTGGCTTTCCGAATCCCGGCCGCGGCGTCTCCTGCCCGACACCTGGGGCAAGCGCCTGCTTTGCACAGCCGCCGCGCGCGTCGTCGCCAATTCCCAGGCCACGGCCCAGCATTTGCCTTGTCCCGACCGCGTATGGGTGATTTACAACGGCATCGAGGTGGATCGGTACGATCCCCTCATGGAGGGGACGCCCTTCCGCGAAGCGTACCGCATTCCCCGGGATGTGCTCCTGGTGGGCACGGTTGGGCGGCTGCGGCCCTGGAAGGGCCAGGATCGGTTTCTGCGCATCCTGGCGCGCGTCCGTCGTATCCGGGAGGACGTGTGGGGCGTGATCGTAGGCGGCACCCCCTTCCAGGTCGAAGACGATTACCCCCAACGTTTGCGCCTCTTGGCCCAAGAGTTAGGGGTGGCCGAACAGGTTGTTTTCACCGGACACCTGAACGACGTGCGTCCGGCGCTGGCCGCCATGGACGTGTTCGTGCACGCGGGGGATCCCGAGCCCTTTGGGCTGGTGGTGGTGGAGGCCATGGCCATGGCCCAGCCGGTGGTGGCGTTCGCCCACGGCGCGCTGCCCGAAATCGTGGTGGACGGCGAGACGGGGCTACTCGTCCCGCCCGGCGATGAGGACACGCTGGCCGCGCGTGTGGTGCGCTTGCTCACCCATCGAGACGAAGCGCGGGCTATGGGCGAACGTGGCCGGGCGTGGGTGGGAGCACACTTTCACATTGGGAGAACCGTGCGTGCCCTTGAAGAGACCTTGATGAGCGTGATCACGGACGCACGACGCAAGACGCACGACGCATAACGCATTCCACCCTTACCCTTATGCCCGCCCATACGTGCACGTCATCTCTGCCAACGCCTGCGCCAACTCGCCCGTGAGCGCATCGGCCCGCATGCGCCACTGCCAGTTACCCCAGGGCCGCCCGGGAAAGTTCATGCGCGCCTCTGTCCCCAGTCGCAGCACGTCTTGCATGGGCGCGATGGCCAACACCGCTATCGACTGCCAGGCCAGGCGCATCATGTCCCAGGCGATGTCCGAGCCGTCGCGGGCCAGGTAAGTGTGCACGAACCGCCGCGTCTTCTCGTCCAAGCTTTCGAACCAGCCCACGGTCGTGTCGTTGTCGTGGGTGCCCGTGTAGACGACCCAGTTGGGATGGGTGTAATTGTGGGGCAGGTACGGGTTGTCCGGGCCGCTGAACGCGAATTGCAGAACTTTCATGCCGGGGAAGCCCCAGCGCTCGCGCAGGGCCTCCACCTCGGGCGTGATCAGACCCAGGTCCTCGGCTATGATGGGGAGACGTCCTAACTCGCGCTCCAGAGTCCGGAAGAAGTCATCCCCAGGTCCTTTCACCCATCGCCCCACCTCCGCGGTGGGCATGTCGGCCGGAATCTCCCAGTACGCCTCGAATCCGCGAAAGTGATCCAGCCGCACCCAGTCCACCATGCGCAAGACGCTGCGAAAGCGGTCGACCCACCAGCGGTACCCATTTTCGGCCAGGACATCCCACCGGTAGAGGGGGTTGCCCCAACGTTGCCCGGTAGGGCTGAAATAGTCGGGGGGCACACCGGCCACCACAGTAGGTCGCCCGTCCTCGTCCAGGTAGAAAAGTTCCGGGTGAGCCCAAACATCCGCGCTGTCGTAGGCGACGAAGATGGGAATGTCGCCAATGATCTGAAGGCCGCGCTGGTGGGCATATGCTTTCAGCGTCTCCCACTGGCGGTAGAAGGTCCACTGGATGAAGCGGTGTTCCTCCACCGCGTCTGCCAGTTCTTGACGATAGCGGGCCAGCGCGGTGGGACGGCGCAGGCGGATGTCGTCGGGCCACTCGTTCCACGCGGCCTGGAAGCGATCCTTCAGGGCCATGAAGAGCGCGAAGTCGTCCAGCCAGTGGGCTTCCTGCTCACAGAAGGCGGCAAATGCGGCCCGGTCGTCGTCCTGCGCGCGCGCTCGAAACCCCTCGAAGGCCAGGTGCAGGGCGCGACGCTTGAAGGGAATCACCGCGCCGTAGTCCACCCGTTCCTCGGGAAAGGGGGAGGGCGGCCGCGTGTCGGCCTCCGCCAGCCACCCCCGCTCCACGAGGTCATCCAGGTCGATGAGCAGGGGATTACCGGCGAAGGCCGAAAAGCACTGGTAGGGGGAATCACCAAAGCCCGTAGGGCCGAGCGGAAGGACTTGCCAAAACCGTTGGCGGGCGTTGTCCAGGAAGTCAATCCATCGACGGGCATGCGCGCCCAGCGTTCCGATTCCGTGCAGGCCCGGCAACGATGTTGGGTGCAGCAGAATGCCACTGGAACGAGGTAATTGCATGGTTATTGATTGTACACCTTTCTTTTGGCATCCGAGGCTCGGACGCTATTGGGTCATGAACAGAGGGATGTAATTATGTCGCACCTTGAGATCGCCGAAATAGACGATACCCGTCACGCCCACGTCAAGGTACATACTGACAATGTTTGGTGTGGACGAGGTGTACCCTTCCGGATCGACTTCTTGCACAATGTACCAGCCGACGGGGAGGTAGCGTAACATGTAAGAACCATCTTGTGCCGTGCGCCCATAGCGAAGGGGGATGCTTTCCAGTGTGTCCAAACTGCCGTTGCCGTTGACATCGCGGTAGAAGACAATAAGGACATCACTCAAGGGTGTCTCATCAGGGCCCCATAGTTGATCTTTGTTCTCATCCAGCCATACCAGTACTTGGATGTTTCCTGTCTCTGGAGTTGGCGTTGGGAGTGGGCTGGATGGTACGGTCGGCGTCGGCGTGGGTGTCGCCGTGGCCTGAGGCGTCGGCGTGACCGTGGGTGTTGGTGTTACTGTAGGCGTTGGGGTTGAAGTGGGAGCAGGGTAATCCCCAAAGTTCCATTCGATGGAAATACCTGCTACCAGGTCGATAGTCACTTCGTTGGGGGTACTCGATGTGTAGCCGGGGGGATCTTGCTCCCTAACGGTGTAACGACCAGGTTGTAGGCCGGCAAACTCGTAGCGTCCGTCCCCCAAGGTGACGCGCGTGCCCACGAGTGAGTCGTTTACGTCGTACAGGAAGACTTGGGCCCCGGCCAGGGTGGGTTCTCCATTCTGGCGAATGCCGTCCTTGTTCATGTCATACCACACCACACCCCATATGGTGGATGTGCCCGGTGTGGGCGTGGGGGTGGGCGTCCACGTTGGCGTCCAGGTGGGTGTAGGCGTGTGTGTAGGCGTAAACGTGGGGGTGGCAACAGGTGGAGTGCCCGAGAATGTGGGGGTGGCTGTAGGCGTAGGTGTAGGTGTAGGCGATGGGCAATTGACCTGGCATGGGGTGGGCGTAGGCGTGGGTGTGGGAGGTGTGTAGTAAATGATAGTCAATTTGGGCCGCAAGGATTCATATGGTGAATCACTGGAGTGCATGCGGACGCGTACGCTTCGGTTTTCTGGTTGGTAGAAGCGCAGCAGGAATCCGTAATTTGGCTTGCCTTGCTGTAACCAAGCGTTGACGATATCTGTTACGTCGATATCCACCCACTCAGGGCGGTACTCCCACGGGTTGGAGTTAGGATCGGGGTTGAGGGGGCCAATGGGTTCCTCGTCACTGTACGTTGCGTCATAGTCTACACCTGTTAATTCTGCTCCCGGTAGCCCCCAAGGCGTCCCGGCTAAGGCTCGTTGCCAGTTTGCCTGCATCTCGTCCCAAATGCGCAGCATTCGATGGGGGCGCACGTATGCAGTGTGTTTCCCCAGCGAGTAATAACTCTTCATGTAGAAGGACAACGTAGCCCGGTAGGCCACCTTGCCCGCGGGAATGGGCGAGAGGTCGAAGCGAATAAGCACGTGCTGCTGCGACGAGGACTTACTCCACAGGGCAACTTCGTCACTGGCGCCGTAGTTGGTATTCTGATGTGTTTCGTCGAGGTACGTATCCACAACGCCCGTGTACCCGTTGAGTCCCTTCTGGAGCACGATGGTGGTGGCGTCCGGTGGAGGGGTGCTGGGGGGAACATACGGCG
>JALWHQ010000455.1 GCA_026983525.1 Anaerolineae bacterium
GTCAAGGGCCTTCTCGGGGAGGAAGCGGTTGTAGTATGTATCCTGGTCGCGAGGCGGGGTGGCATAGATGCCGGCTTCATCAATGAGGGCCTTGCACAGGTCGTGGAAGTTGAGCACCTCCACGTTATCGGGCACGTATTGGGCAAGGTACCGGGCCAGGGGGACGTTGAAGCAGGTGAGCAGCACGTCGAAACCCTCATCGGCCAGGCGGCGGGCCTTCTCCAGCGCCAGCATGGTCTTGCCCGATCCGGCACAGCCTTGAATGGCCGCGCGGCGGTGGTACCGGAGCATGTCCAGCACCCACATTTGCTGTTCGGTCAGGCGGATGATCTGCTCGTCCTCCGCGTCCAGTTCGACGCCCAGGGGGGTGCGGAGTTCGAACGAGCGGGCAAGCAATTGGGTCACCAGGCGCAGGCGGTCTTGGCCGAGCGGACCGTCGCGTGCATCCTCCGCATCCCAGAACGCGAACACATCTCGGACCGCGGCCTCAACGTCCTGAAGTTTTTTCCGGTCGAGGATGAGTACCTGCGGCAGGTCGGGGCGCAGGCGTCCGCCCGAGACCTCCACATCAGGAAAGGCCACCGCGTGGCCCAAGGTGACCCTGCCACGCCATCCCGGCAGTTCCTGCAGTTTGCTCAGCAGGGCGTACTTGTTGGCGCGCGCCTGGTCGACGGGATCTTTGATAGCATACACGTGGCCATGGCGACTGGTGGAGGTCCACGTGCCCGTTGTGGCGTCGAAGGCAATGGTTCCGCCCTTCACCTCGATGACGAGGAGGCCGAGGTCGGGGTGAGCCACAACGAAGTCCGCCTCGCCGTCCTGTGCCCGGCGCCGATCTCGAACCAGCCATTTGACGGAGTAGAACACGTGGAAGGGGTCGGGCAGGGACGCGAGCGCGCGGAACACCTTGACTTCGGCTTCGCGTGATGGGTCCTGGAGGACACTCTGTGGCACTTCTCTTGGGTAACAGTGTGCCATGCGCCTATTCCTTCCGAGAGCCTGCTCTCGTGGGGGGTGAACAACACGCAGGGGCGGTCTAATAGGATAGGGTGCCGACGACTTCGCCTCCTTTCCTCGCCTGTATATATTATTGTAGCCACTTCTCAACATCGCGCAAGCACGCCCTGGGCTACTCCAGTCCGCCTCGGGCAGCCAGGAGCGACACAGACCGCGAGGGGAGAACGGTCGTTCTCACCCCACCTCGCTGGACGGGGAAAGCGAAATCCATGCCCCCGGCGGCCAGGACACGGGCATGGCCATCAGATTGTCCAATCTCCTCGGCCAGGGCGGGCTCCCGTCCCAGCCATTTGCGCACCTCAGGCTCGACCTTCTCCATCAGATACGGGAGTACCGCTACGGTGAGGGAATCAAGCAGGGTTTCCGTGATCATGCGCGGCCTCCGAGGTGGGCTGCAAGAATTATACACGGAAGTCCGGCAAGGGTGGAACTGTTTGCCTCCGTCGACTCAGGATGTCAGCACCTGACCGGAGCGGACGGGCGTTGCCCGGAGTGACATAAGGGGCAGGAAGAAGATGAGTGAGGGATGAGAACGACCGTTCTGACTCCCAGGCCACAGGGCCAGGACAGACCGCGTGCCAGTACCCGCGAAGGTGTGGGACGAGTACATGCGCCGGTACCCGGGTACCCGGAGCAAGACAACGAGAAGTCGGGGCCGGGGTGTGGGCAGGACGCGCGTTGGTGCAGGAGGTGAGAACGACCGTTCAGACCTCGGGCCCAGGCCACAGGGCCAGGACAGACCGCGTGCTGGTACCGGCGGCGATGTGGATTGGAACGTCCGTTAGCTCCCCTCTGCCGGTACCCACGGCAAGACGGTGAAAGGCCAGTACCGGGGCGTGGCAGGCCGCAGGTTGCTGCACGGAGGTGAGAACGACCGTTCTGATCCCGGGACCGCAGGGGCGGGACGGACCGCGTGTCGATACCCGAGAAGGCGGGGGCTGAAAACGCCTGTTGGCCTCCTCCGTCGGTACCCGGAGCAAGCGTGAGGGCAGGCTACGTGTTGCTGTGTGGGGGTGAGAACGACCGTTCTGACCTGGGACCGCCGGGCCAGGATGAACCGCGTGCCGGTACCCATGCGGGCGTGGAGCGAGAACATGCGCCGGTGCCCGGAGCAAGACGATGAGAAGGCGGGACCGGGGCATGACAGGGCGCGCGGCCGCGCGACGGAAGGCCGTACGGTTCGGCGCGGGGGTGAGAACGACCGTTCAGACCCCCAATCTGCGGGACCGGAACGGATAGGGCCTTGGTACCCGCGAAGACGTGGGGTGGAAACGCATCAGACCCCAAGACTACAGGGCTGACCCGTACGGCGTGTCGGTACCCGCGAAAACGTGGAACGATACGGTCCCCGGCGCAAGAGAGCGAGAGGCCGGAACTGGGATGCGTCAGGCGGGCGGCCGCGCGACGGAAGCCCGCGCGCTTCTGCGCGGGGGTGAGAACGACCGTTCTGACCCCCGCGCCACAAGGCCGGGGGGACGGCCAGCGCGCTGGTACCCGGAGCAAGACGGTGAAAGGCCGGTACCGGGGCGTGGGCAGGACGCACGTTGCTATGCGGGGGTGAGAACGACCGTTCTGGCCCCGAGCCACAGGTCACAGGGCCAGGACCGATCGCGTGCCGGTACCCGCGAGAGTGTGGGGCGAGAACATGCGCCGGTACCCGGAGGAAGACGGTGAGAGCCCGGTACTGGGGCGTGAGAGGCTACGCGGGCACGCGGGGGAGAACGACCGTTCTGACCCCCAGGCCATAGGGCCGGGACACGCAGAACAGGCGGACCCAGAGAGGAGTGGGTCTGCATCCGCATCTTGCCGGCTGGAGTGCCTAATATGGCTTCAAGAGCCTTCTCCCGCCAGTTTCAATGCCATGCGGTACACAGCATCACTCAGATAGAACCCTACCTCATGTCGTCCCAGACAGCCTGGGGAATGTTGAGGTGGCCATAGAGGTCACGCAGCAGGTGGAACCTGCCAATAGCGGCCAGGTTGGTGAGGGGAGAGGTGTTGCTTACGACGATCACAATCGCCCCAACTCGCGCAGTGTGGCCATGTCTTCTTCCAGGTCTTCTACATCGTAATGGGGAGCAATCCCCCGCGCGGCCAGCGTTTGGCGGAACTCCCACAGGGACATGCCGGCCAACTCTCGCGCCTTCCCTAGGGAGAGCCACCCCTCCTCGTAGAGGTGCACAGCGATCTCCACCTTCAAGCCCTTCGGGGTCAGACGCGCTGAATCCAGGATATCCTGTGGAATCTGCAACGTGGTGACCTTACCCATGTGCCGTTTCGCTCCTCAGCCCATTCATCTCCGGTACCTGTCCGCGTTGCCCGCCACAATCAGTATACCATGTGCAATAGGGTAGGGGAAGTCTGACGCACGTTTGGTCGTGGACACGACATCTACCCAGGCATCTGACACGGGCACAGGAACAACGGAGAATCGTGGGCACGTGCTGTGCCCCAAGCGTATGCACGAAGTCCCCACGTTGCTTCGTGGAGGCGAGCACATGGGCCTTTGCCCTTCTGGGATGGGGTGAGAAGGGCCGTTGGTACCCCGAACAGGACGAGCGGGGACCAGGGCAGGGGCAGGCCACTCGGCTGCACAACGGCAGGCCGTGCGCTATTGCGCGGGGGTGGGAACGACCGTTCTCACCCCGGGCCCCAGGCCACAGGGCCAGGATGGACCGCGTGCCGGTACACGCCCGGTACCCGGAGCAAGAAAGCGAGAGGCCGGGACCGGGGCGCAGCAAGCCGGGCGTTGCTGTACAGGGGTGAGAACGACCGTTCAGACCCCCAGGCCATAGGCCAGGACAGACCGCGTGCAGGTACCCGCGAGGGCCGGGGGGTGAGAACATGCGCCGGTACCCGGGTACCCAGAGCAAGACAGCGAGAAGTGAGGCCGGGGTATGGGGAGGCCGCGCGTTGCCGTACGGGGGTGAGAACGACCGTTTAGACCCTTGGGCTAGAGAGCCAGGGGGACGGAGTGTGAGGGCGTAGAAGAACTGGAGGAAGAACCAAAGTCGGTCCGCGCGCGTCACCCTTGCAGAACCCTAGCAAGCGCCTCTGTCGGGGACCATACAGGCACGGGAGAATGGGTGAAGTCCGCCTCATTACGGGTCACAATGCCGTCAAGCCCCATCATCTCCGCACAGGCGATGACGATGTTGTCCTCAAAATCACGTCCCCGTAATCCCAGTGCCCGTTCAATGGTTGCCCGCTCTACGGGACACACCTCGAACGCCATCATACACAAGCGAACGGCCTCCAGGGCTCTGTCCACATCGGTCAGGCGGCGAGCAATGTAGAAGATGTCTGTCAGCGCGGAGGCTACGACATATCCGACCAGGCGCCCCTCGTCGTTCGCCCGCCACAAGGCGGTGGCCACATCAGCCCAAGGCTCCCTGGCCAGCAGCACATCCAGCAGCACGTTGGTGTCGAAGAGGAGGTGCATCACCCATATTTCTCCAAGCGGTGCTCTTCCAACCAGCGGCGAACCTCCTCGTCTGAGGGGGCCGGCCGGTCTGTGCGAAGCAAGCCGCGCGCCTTATGCCACGTGGCTGCCGGTGGCCTCAGGCGCCGATGTTCGTCGGAAAGTCCATGCAGGATATCGCGCACCAGAGCCAGCCGCCATTCTACTTTCCAGTTCCTGATGGATTCCAGTACCTGTCTGTACTCCGGCATATCTGATGGTCCTGGCACGTCTTTCCCCTCCCCGCGTTGAACACAAGTTCCGCGTCGTCACATGGACAGGTCTTATGTCACTTCCCATCGATGGGCTCGGGTAAGTATAACACGCGCAGTGACGCAGGCCAAGGTACTGAGTGTGGAATCTGCAACATGGTTCCTTCGCTGGTAGTTGCTGCACGGGGGTGAGAACGACCGTTCTGACCCCCGGGCTGGGACAGATGGCGCCCGAGTACCCGAGAAAACGTGGAGGTGACAACGACCGTTGTCATCCTCCGCCGGTACCGACACCGAGACCAAGAAGTGGGGGCCGGGGTGTGGGCAGGTCGCGCGTTGCTGCGCGGGGGTGAGAACGTACCTTGGCTCCCTGACAAGAAGGTTGGGAACATGAGTGCGTTAGAAACGCACATTGTGTGTCTCGCGGTAAAAATATGTGTCTATTCGGGGGGAAAACAGTGGGGACATGGGGTAAGACAGTGGCTTACTCGAGGACGACCATTGTCCTCGTCATGGTTCCCGTAGCTTTCTCACGAGTTCTCCCGGAAGCATGATGGTTAGGCCAGACCTTCTTTCTATTTCGGGGATGCCCACAATATGCTTGCGATCGAGACTGACCAACACATCCACCCGGGCGCGTTTGGCAGCAGCAACGATGGGCGCATCCTTCGCCGCCACATAAGCCATGGCCGCCTCTACTTCTTCCTTCGTTGGCTGCACCAGTTCGAACCTGACCACAGCGAGAAAAGCGTCAAAAGCAGGCAGCGATTCAGGGGCTTTGGCCTGGAGATTCCGCCTTACCTCTTCAAGCACAAAGCGGCTGGCCACAAGATGAACTTTGTCCTGAAGGGCCAGCCGGAAGATCTCCCTGGACGCTCCCGTGGGAGATTTGGCTGCAGCGAAGATGACACTGGCATCCACGAAGATGCGCATCATGCCTCGTCAACTTGGAGGCCATATTCTTCGGCCAACATCTGTCCCCGTATCTCCCGCCCGGATTCGATTAGATCATCCAGGCTGATACCCCGTTCGTTCAGCGCCTGCCCCATGCGATCCAATGCCCTTAGCGCGATGACCTCCTGCCGGGTGATCAAGACCCCCTGCTCGGTCTCCACAAAGACCACCCGGTCTCCCTTCTTTAGTCCCAGCTTTCTGCGAATCTCCACCGGAATTGTAACCTGCCCCTTCTCCTGGACCACTGCAAATTTGGCGGACATCTCTCAATCACTCCTTTGTGTGCTCCGTCCCTACACCAAGGTGCTTTCGGCGTCAATTATACCTCGGCGTGTTAGGATGCGGCAATTGTCTGCCAGCCCCCACCACTTCTTGGGAAGGGGAATAAACCCAAATGCTCAACCTATGGAATCCTGCTCACAAGCGAGATGGTAGCGCGTTCGAAGAGAAGTTCTGCCTGGTGAGCGAGCAGGCCGCGTGTCGGTGTGCGGGGGTGAAACGACCGTTCTGAGCCCCGCGCCACAAGACCGGGGGGACGGCCAGCGTGCTGGTACCCGGAGCAAGAGAGTGAGAGGCCGGGACCAGGGCGCAGCAGGCCGCGCGGGCACGCGACGGAAGCCCGTACGGTTCGGCGCGGGGTGAGAACGAGCGTTCAGACCCCCGACCACAGGTCACAGGACCATGACGGACCGCGTGCCGGTACACGCGAGAGTGTGGGGCGAGAACATGCGCCAATAGCCGGAGGAAGACAGTGAGAAAGTAGCACTGAGGTGTGGCAGGTCGCGCGGCCACGCGACGGAAGGCCGTACGGTTCGGCGCGGGGGTGAGAACGAGCGTTCAGACCCCCAATCTGCGGGGCCAGAACGGATGGCGCCCGGGTACCCGCTGCCGGTACCCGGAGCAAGAAAGTGAGAGGCCGGGACCGGCGCGCAGCACGCCGCGCGGCCGCGCGACGCAAGGCCGGCTGTCACTGCGCGGGGGGAGAGAACGCACGTTCTCACCCCTTTTGCATGGGGCAAGAACGTGCGTCGATACCCCAGAAGAGGGCCCCCTCAGCCCATGATAATGGGCGCGCCCGCATTCCCGGTGAGACCAGGCGTGTCGTCGTCCTCCTGGACAGCATCGGTAAACGCTTCATGCGTGCTTTTCTTGCGGGCCAGCACGCTGAGCATGTGCATGTCCAGGGTGTCCGGCGCCACCAGATACCAGATAATGCTCTCTCCCCCCGCCGCCAACTGTTCCAGGCGCCCGATATCCACCCAGCGCCAGCCCAGTTCCAGGAAGACTATGTGCCGGGCTGCCGGGAGAGGCGTGTCCAGCCCTGTCTTCATGCCTACCACCAGCCCTTGCACCGTGGGGTCTTCCTGAAACTTCCGTACCCACGCCTGGCGCTGTTTCTTGCTCGTGCTCCCGGTGATGAGCCGCCAGCCAAAGTGCTCTGCCACCCGTTTCGCTATCTTCTGATGGTAGGTCACCACCACCACCTTTTCCCCGCGAGCCGACAGACGCTCCAGGAACGCGCGCGCTTCGGGCCACTTCTGGCGGCCGACTTCTCGCCGCAGCGCGGCCAATCGCTGAAAGATGTGGGGCCCATGGACACGTTTACCGGTGGAGGGGAACTCCAGCACGAATTTCCACTCCACCGCCTGGTAGGCCGCGAAATTGGCCAGGGCCACGGGGACGAATCGGCGGTCTCGCTCGTCCATCTGCAAGGCCAGATCCTCAGGCTCACGCCGCAGGTAGCCCCAAACGCGCAAAGCCCGGTTCAACTCGGCCAGCACATGCTCATCCTCTGTCTCGCGCAGACGACTCAGGTACGCCCACCCCTCCTTCGGTCGCTGTTCCCTCAGTCGCTCCGCCAACACCAGCGCTACCGGGTCCACCAAGCCCAGGATGCCAAGCAGGGTGAGCACATCTCCCGGCCAGTTGTGAACCGGCCACGAGGTCAACAGAAAGCGGTAGGGCACGCCCTTGACCAGGCGACGCAGCGCCTTTGTGCGCTCACACTGCCAGGCAATGAAGCGGTCGGCCTCGTCCGCAATGACCGCCTTGGGCTCCTGCTGGCGCAGGAGCGGGAGCCAGGCGTCGAGCACCGCGTCGCTCACCAGGTAGAGGCCAGCGCCCTCCAGCACCTGCCCCTCCCGCTGCTCCACTACCACCACCCGGGCCGAGGGCAGTCTCGCCGCGATGAGGTCCCGCCAGGATTGGCGGCGGGCGGCAGGCGTCACAATGACCGCAGGGAAGGCCCGGAGGTAGGCCACCGCGGCCAGGGCCTGCAACTGCCGGTCGCGGTCATTCTCGTCGGTCACCAGGCAGCGACGGGTGCGTACCATGTACATGACCCCCGCCCACTGATGGGCGCGCAGCGTCCCGTGCCAATCGCGTATGTGCAGCCCAGGGCCGACCACCGCCTGGCTGGCCCGCACGCGCGCCTGCTGGAACTTCCGCCACAGACGGCGGGTCAAGGGCAGGGAGAAGGTTTTGTGGGCGTTGACCTCCTCCACGAGGGCAGACAGCGCGGCCATATTTTGGGGTGTGGGCGGAATGTCCCAGCACTTCTGTAGCCGTCGGTAAGCGGCAAACTCGAAGGTCTTCTTGACTTTCTCCGTCAGTGCCTTGTCGTAGCGAAAGCGCATGCGAATCTCATAGTCCGGTGTGAGAACAAGGTGAACGTTGGTCGCCATGGTCTTCTCCTCCTGTTCTACTGGAATTTCTACCAGAATGTCGGTTGTTTGAGGCCGATGTCCTCGGCGTGGTGGAACAGGGCCCAGAGCACCCAGGCCAGGGCGCGCTCGTACGCGTGCACGCGGTCGGGGTCCGGCCGTCCTTGACGTTCCAGGACCTGAACCAGGTAGGGCGCGATGGTGACCCGCACGCCGAACTGGCCGGCGAAGGGCAACTGGCTGTCGGGAGGCGTAGGGTGCACGATGAGGAGGGGGCTGATGGTCAGGCCGTGGAAGGCGAGGAAGGTGCGAATAACCACCTGCATGCGGTGGAGGACCGCGGGGACGCTGTTGCGGGAGACGCCGGCCCCGCGCTGGATGGCCTGGTTCAGGTGGTCGCGCAGTTGCGGTTGCAGATCCAGGTAACGGCGCAGGAGCGCGATGGACGCGTGGGGATAGCGGGTCTGATGCAGGTGGTCCCGCTCGCTGCCGTGGGAGGCGGCGTAGATGAGGTGCATGAGGGCGAAGAACTCGGGCTCGGGATGGGGCGCCTGAGCATGAGCGGCATCGGCCAGGCCGGCCGCGAGGTCCTGCTCCAGCAGGGCGCGGGCGGTGGCCAGGGGGAGTCGTTGCGGTGCGGCGCCCTGCTCGTCCGTCGGCCACCTGCCCGACGGCGTCGACGAGGGGACGAAGAGGGGTCGGTCGGCCGCGGGCAGGGGAAAGACATACCAGCGCCGGGCATCGGGCGGGTCGGACCAGTCGGGTTTGGCTAGGAAGTCGGCCAGGCGCATGGCCGACACCTGAAAGGGGAGGGCCGCGCCTTCCTCCTCCATGAGTCGGGCCACGGCTCGCTCCCAGACCGCCCTCGTATCCTGCCACTCGCGCTGGCGGGCCACCGCGAAGAGGATGCGCACGACGGGAGAGATGCTCGCGGCCTCCTCGCTTTGGAAGAAGGCCAGACGCCCGCGCAGGGTGTCCAGAATGCGGGGCAAAAGGGAGGCATCCGCGGCCTGTTCGGTCTCGAAGAAAGCCTGAGTACCGTCGGCGAGGGTGACCAGGTTGTCGGGGCGGATGGTCTTCCCCTCGCCGTAGGTCAGCACTTTCTCGGTGACCACCTGCAGCCCGTGTTGCAGGGCGGCGAGGCGGACGTCGAGGGTGAAGAGCGCGTGCCCCACGGCGAGGGGCGTGTCCAGGCGACAAGGGTGGGCCTCGGGGTGGCCGTGGTGGCGGAGGAGGGCTGCGCCGGCCGGCCCAAGGCGGTAGATGATGGGCGCGCGGCCGCGCGCGTGGGCGCGGGGCACGGAGATGGGGACGCGGGCCACGATCTGCTCGCCGGCGAGCGCGGTGAGGCGGGAAAGCAAGCGGGCCACGCGATGGCGGGAGAGGCCGGTGGCCTGCCGCATCTGGCGGGTGTCGGCCACGCCCGTGGGCAGGAAGACTTCCAGTAGGGGGAGC
>JALWHQ010000456.1 GCA_026983525.1 Anaerolineae bacterium
GACGGAAGAGGCCTTGTCGCAGTTGTTGCAGGCGTCGGAAGGAGGCCAGACCTTGAACACGGCGTACATCGAGCGACTCAACGCCACCTTCCGCTCCCGCCTCGCCGGCCTGGTACGGCGCACCCGCCATGGCGTTCGCCGCCAACACATGCTGCATCTGGGGATGTATTTGGTTGGGACCGTGTACAACTTCTGTACGCCTCATGATACCCTTAACCAGGCGCAAGGACAGCCATGCACCCCCGCCATGGCCGCTGGCCTCACGGACCACGTTTGGTCGGTGTCCGAATTGTTGTCCTTCCGTGTACCGCCTCCCCGCTGGCAGCCGCCCAGAAAGCGGAGACGGCGTTCAAAAGAGATGCAAAGGCGCATCGAACAATGGGCAACCTGCTCACGGTTTCGCGGTGACTTACCGCAAAATGCCGGAGAAGGGATGAATCATCTACACGACAAAAAGCAATGCCGATGCCTTATTGATGATTTTCAGGTGTTATCTGTGATAGGGGCTAAGGGGAGGAGGCCGGAAGGACACCATGGATATGGGCCTGAGAGCCTCTACAGGAGTGCGCCTCCGGCCTCCCCACAACCCCTATGAGTTGATTGGGCCTGAGAGCCCCATGAAGCGGGAGGTTGGGTCTGGGAAACCCACTCTGCTTCCGACCTCCTCCCTTCAGGCCCTGACGGACACCCAGAGCCCTCTTCCTCCGCCAACAACTCACCGTCCAGGCCTTGCCCGCCCCCCTCCAGGACCACACCCCCTTGTGCACCCTCGCCCACCTTGACCAGCACCTGGCCCAGGAACTCACCCGCACCCAAAACCAACTTCGCCAACTCCTCCATTTCCTCTTCCCCGAACTGGAACGGGCCTACGCCCGCTTCTCCAAAGCCCTCCGTACTCTCCTCCGCCACTTCCCCTCCGCCCAGGCCATCGCCTCGACGTGGGCGCCCTCCAGGCCCTGGCCCAAGCCTCCTTCGGCCTCCATGACCTCCCCTGCACCCAGGTCCTCCAACTCCTCCTCGACCGCTGGACCCTCCTCGAACATCTGCGTGCCCAATGCTTCGCCCTCCTGTGCCAGGCCGTCCGCCAGCGCTACCCCCAGGCCTGGGACATCCTCACCGCTATCCTCGGCATCGGCCCCCACCTCGCCGCCCTTCCGTCCGCTTCCAGGGCCGCCGCCACCTCTCCAAACGGGGCGGCTCCTTGCTCCGCCACGTCCTCTATCTCATGACTGTGGCCCTCCAACGCCACACGCGTTGCTTCGCCCAGGCCTTCACACACTACCGTCCAAAGGGGCGAGCCGTCCGGAAAACCTTCGTCATCCTGAGCCGTAAGGCCTTGGTCATGTTCTATTACCTGCTTTGTCGGGCCATTCACTTCCAGGACATCCCGGAACCCGTCCCTGCTCAATCCTTATAGCTGACTCCTACAAGGGGAGTTTACCTCCTCTTGGACTGCTCGTGTCTCAGTGGGAGGGGTGTTCCCTTTCACCCTTCCAGAATGTCGCCGGGCCGGGGCTTTGTGTCCACGGGATGGGGTTGACAGGGATGCCGTACACCCGTATCTCCCAGTGGAGGTGCGCGCCCGTGGAAAGTCCGGTCGTCCCCACTTTGCCGATGACGTCGCCCCGCTCAACGGATTGCCCCGCTTCGACCGTGATCTCCGATAGGTGCCAGTAGTTGCTCGTCACGCCCGCTCCATGATCGATGACGACAGCATTGCCCCGCACATCGAGGCGGTCAGCCAGGAGCACGATGCCTGCGGCAGGCGCGCGCACCGGCGTTCCCTCGGGCGCGGCGATATCCTGGCCCGTATGATATCCCCGCATCGCGCCGCCGTTGTACACCCGCCGCACACCGTACGGCGCGGTCGTGGGCCATTGCTCAACGTCCACCGGCCAGGAGAAGGGGCCCTGCCAGTGTGGTGGTCCTTCAGAGAGCGTCCACACTTCGGTCAGGCGTGTGACTTCGTTCTGAATGACGCTGGGAGCCAGCAAGTCACCCTTACTTGGGGGAAGGACGATCTTCTGGAAAGGAAAGTTGCCATCTTCCACCCACACCGGAAGATCCAGCGTGTGGGTGACCGTGCCCGTCATGTTGACTCCCAGGGTAACGCGCAACAGGCCCGGCATTACCAGTCCGTGGAGGGGGACAAAGCCTTCGTACCCGTCCCTTGTGGGTACGAGTGGGACCCAGGCATCCAGGATGCGCAGGCTCAGGGTGATGGGGGTGTTCGCGTCGGATTGCACTTGGACGATGAGGGTGTCGCCGGGTTTGACCTCCTGGGGATACCAGATGAGGTCTGCGTTGGGGAGAAGGGTTCGCCAGCGACGCCATGCCTCCCGGTGAGCGTTCCATAGGGTCAAGTGGGGCGTGGAAGGGGAAACAAAGGGCAATGCCGCGCCCGTTGCTGCACCCACGAAGAACGCACTTGCCACTTCGTCTTCCGGGCGGACCGGACAGGGGAGGTAGAGAACCTGGCCCACGTAAATCTGGTCGGGATTGGCGAGGTGGTTCAATTCCACCAGGGTGGCAACGTCCGTGCCGAAGCGTTCAGCAATGGCGGAAAGGGCATCGCCGGGCTGAACGCGATATGTGTTAGGAATGGGGCAGTCAGCACTTCCCTGGGCGCGAGCCAAGGGAGCGAGTAGAAGCCCCAATGCGCTTAGTGCAATCCCAAGGGGCAAGAGTATCCTAATCTTCAAGGAACCCTTCCTTCGGTATAGCGATGTAGGGCAGGTTGCGGTACAACTCGGCATAGTCCAGGCCATAACCGACGACGAACACGTTGGGAATTTCAAAGCCGATGTAATCGATGGGCACCTCTACCTCGCGGCGTTCACGCTTGTCCAACAGGCAGACGATCCGCAGGGAAGCGGGTTCCCGCTCCAGGAGAATGCGGCGCAAGTAGTCGAGGGTGTAGCCGGTGTCCACAATGTCTTCCACGATGAGGACATTGCGCCCGATGATGGGCATGTCCAAGTCCTTGAGGATGCGCACGATGCCCGTGCTCTCCGTGGCCGCGCCGTAACTACTGGTAGCCATAAAGTCGATGCTGTGCGGGATGGTGATGTGGCGCATCAGGTCGGCCAGGAAGACTACACTCCCCTTGAGAACGGCCACAAGGTGCAGGTCTTGTCCCTCGTAGTCCCGGGAAATGCGCGCGCCCAGTTCAGCCACTCTCTTTTGGATTTGCTCTTTTGTGAGATACACCTCGAGTTTGTCGATCTTCCATGTGGACATTGGGGCCTCCTTGGTGGGTGGTGCGTTGAAGACGATGTGGATTTATGGGTGTACTATGTCTTCTGAATCACCATACCTTTTAGGTATCGCCCCTCCGGGAATGTCAGGAGGATAGGATGATCCGGTGGCTGGGAGAGAACGGCCAGAATGTGTCCGTCCACTCCCGCATCCAGTGCGGCACTGAAGACGATCTTCTGAAACAGGTCGGGATCCACCAGGCCGGAGCAGGAGAAGGTGGCCAAAATGCCCCCTTCCCGCAAGAGCAGAAAGGCGAGCCGGTTGATGTCTTTGTATCCCCGCGCGGCTCGCTGCACGTTTGCTTTGCTTGTGGCAAATTTGGGTGGATCCAGGATAATCATATCAAATGTGCGGCTTTCGGTCACATATCGGCGCAGCACATGGAAGATATCGCCCTCTTCGTTCGTCCAACGGTTGGGGGAGGAGCCGTTGAGGGCCAGGTTTTCCGCGGCGAGGGCCAGCGCGTCGGCCGATGTGTCCACGTTGAGGACGTGGCGCGCACCCGCGGCGAGCGCGTAGACGGCGAAGCCGCCCGTGTACGCGAAGGCGTTGAGCACATCGCGGCCCGCGGCCCATTTCGCCACAATCGCACGGTTCACTCGCTGATCCAGGTAGAAGCCGGTCTTATGCCCCTTCCACACGTCTACCAGGAAGCGGTGACCATCCTCTTCGATTTCCACGCGTGGTGGCGGGGCTTCTCCCCAGAGTACACGCACGCGCGGGGAAAGCCCTTCCTGATGGCGCACATCCACGTCGCTGCGCTCGAGGACGCCGCGCGGTTCGGCCACCTCGACCAGCGCGGGGAGGATGTCGTTCAGCGCGGTCTCGATGCCCAGGGTGAGCACCTGCACCACAAGGTAAGGCCCGTACACATCGACGATAAGCCCGGGCAGGCCGTCGCTTTCCGCGTGGATGGCCCGCCAGGCGGTGCCCGTCCCCCGCACCAGGGGGGAGGCGCGACGCTGCCACGCCGCGATCACACGACGCCGCCAGAAGTCCGCGTCGATGGGTTCGCGCTCATCCCACGTGAGCACGCGCACGCGAATCTGGGAGCGGGGATTGAAGTAGCCGCGGGCGAGGAACCGGCCGTCGTGGGCGAGGACGTCCACAATACCGCCGGGTTGGGCACCTTTTACCCGATGGATGGCCCCGGAGAACACCCAGGGGTGGCGACGCTGTAGGGATTTTTCACGCCCAGGTTTTAGAACGATGGTTGGTCGAGACATGGCGGCTTTTGTTCCCCTGTCCCCGTTATACCTTGAAGCAGAACGGGGAAGCAAATCGCCTGGATGAACACGCGCGATTGCGGCAGGATTGCCGCGCCTGTGGTATTCTTGAGTGGACGGATATCATGCTATTCGACGCTGCACGAGGAGGGCGAGATGGGGGTTGTTGCCCGCCGTTTGGAGAGATACCCTTGTACTGACCGCGTTGGGGTCGGGAGCCTTTCATCCCCAGGGGGCAATGAACGCGGCTCAGGCCGGTGGCGACCGGCGCACGCTGGCTAGTCCCTCATGGACCGTGTTCAGGTGTATGACCAGCCCCCGTTTACTCCGGCGTGATGTAGGCCGCGGTGATGCCCCCGTCCACGATGAAGGCCGCGCCGTTCACATAGGAGGACTCGTCGCTGGCGAGGAAGAGGGCAGCGTGCGCGATTTCCTCCGCGCGCGCAAAGCGCCCCATGGGAATGTGAACCAGGCGTCGTTGGCGGCGGGCCGGGTCGGACAGAAGTTCGGCGAGCAGGGGAGTCTCCACAGGTCCCGGGCATAGCGCGTTGGCCCGAATGTTCTGACGCGCGAATTCCACCGCAATTTCTCGAGTGAGAGCAAGCACGCCCCCTTTGCTGGCCGTGTACGCAATTTGTGAGACGGCCGCGCCCATCAGGGCTACGAAAGAGGCGGTGTTGATGATCACACCGCCGCCCGCGCGCAACAGCGCCGGGATACCGTACTTGCACCCCAGGAACACCCCCTTCAGGTTCACATCGATGACCCGGTCCCACACCTCCTCCTCCGTCTCCAGCACAGAGCCGTCCTTGGGGTGGAAAATGCCCGCGTTGTTGAAGAGAATGTCCAGTCGGCCGTACATGCTCTCGGCTTGAGCGATCATGTTGCGCACGTCCTCCGCGCGCGACACATCCGCGTGCACGAACGTGGCCTCGCCCCCGTTCTCACGAATCAGGCGCACCGTTTCCTGCCCGGCTTCATCGTCCACGTCCACCACCACCACCCTCGCGCCCTCACGTGCGAAAAGCAGGGCCGACTCCCGGCCGATACCGCTACCGGCGCCGGTAATGAGCGCCACCTTATCCTTGAGCCGCATAAGTGCCTCCGGTGTACGGGGTATGGGTTACAGGTTAAAGGTTGCAGGTTGAAGGTTAAAGGTTGAAGGTTAAAGGTGCATGTTCGGTGTATGGCGCCATCGGTGGTCGCATAACCTTTAACCTTTAACTGCGTTCAAAGTACCGTCGTCGCTCCCATGATGTGACCACTTCGTCGAACTTGCGCTGTTCGGTGCGGAAGAAGTGCAGGTAGTGGTCGATGACCGCGTCTCCGAAGGTCGCGCGCGCCCACTCACTGCGCTCCAGTTCGACGATGGCCTCGCGCAGCGTCTTGGGCACCTGGGGCACGTCCTGGGCCGTGTACACGTCCCCCTCGAACATGGGCGGGGGTTCGATGCGATTCTCAATGCCGTCCAGGCCCGCGGCCAGGGTAGCGGCAAACGCGAGATAGGGATTCGCATCCGCGCCGGGCGCGCGGCACTCGATGCGCAGGGATGGCCCGTGGCCCACAATGCGAAAGGCCGCGGTGCGGTTGTCGTAACTCCAGGCGATGCCAGTGGGCGCGAACGACCCCGCCACGTAGCGCTTGTACGACGTCGGATAAGGCGCGTAGAACGCGAACATCTCGCGAATGTGGGCCATCCACCCCCCCAAGAACCAGCGGAAGATGGAGGAAACGCGCACCGGTCCCAACGGCTCATCCCCGGGGAAGAGGGGCTCCCCGCTTCGCGCGTCCCACAGGCTGGCATGCACGTGCATACTCGACCCCGCGTAGCGCACGTCCCACTTGGCCATGAAGGTGATGGACACCCCCTTCTGCCAGGCGATTTCCTTGGCCGCGTGCTTGTAGATGGTGTGGCGGTCGGCCATTTCCAGGAAGTCGGCATAGCGCAGGTTGATTTCCTGCTGGCCCGGCCCCCATTCCCCTTTGGAGAACTCCACAGGCACGCCCGAGCGATCCATGTGCTGGCGAATGGCACCAACGACGAATTCCTCTTTTGTCCCCTGGAAGATGTGGTAGTCCTCGATGTAGTCGCCGATGGGCTCAAGATCTTCGTAATGTTTCCCTGCCGCGCCTTCGTAGGAATCCTTGAAGATGTAGAATTCCAGTTCCGAACCGCCCATAGGGGTGTATCCCAGGCGTTGGGCCCGCTCGACCTGGCGGCGCAGAATGGTGCGGGGAGCAACGTCCACCAGGCGGTCTTCCTCCTCCTCGTAAACGTCACACACCACCAGGGCGGTGCGGTCCAGCCAACTGGCCACGCGCAGGGTCTTCAAATCGGGTACGAGGCGAAAGTCGCCGTACCCCTTTTCCCAACTGGTGAACGCGTACCCGGGCACGGGGTCCATCTCCATGTCACAAGCAAGGAGGTAATCACAGGCGTGGACACCTTCGTGGAGCGCGTGGTCGAGGAAAAAGTGCCCGGTGATGCGCTTGCCCATCAGGCGGCCGTACATGTCGGGAAACGCGGTGATGACCGTCTCGATGCGCCCATCCGCCACCATCTCGCGAAGAGCGGCAATGTCCAACATGCCGCGTGGGGATCTCAAGGCCATGCCGTTGCTCCTCGTCGTTCAGGCGTTTATCGCCTGTCTATGGTCAGATTGTATACCAAAAAGGGGCGGGGTGTCAAGTTCATCGTACGTTGTCATTTGGGCACTCGGGGATTTGTGAAGTAGCCCCCGCGTGTGATAACCTCCCCCGTGGTATCTTGTTGGACAGGCTAAAGGAGCGCGATGAACCGCATTGTGCGTTGGATATTCCTGGTTGCATTGTCCGTCGTCGTGGTAACCGGATGCACCGCGCTGGTGCGTCCGTTGCTGTACGATGTCTCCGTCGCGCCCGACGTCATCTCTCCTAACGCCGATGGAGAGGATGACGTCACCCAGATTTCATATACGCTGGGGCGCAACGGGTACATCTCCATTTACTTCATCGACGACCGGGGCCACACGTACTACTTCCGCAATCGAAAGCGCCGTGCCCGAGGGCCCTACACCGTGCTTTGGGGGGGGGTGGTGGAAGGCACCGAGGTGCGCGAGACCAAGTTCGGCCGCCAAATCGTGGTGAGCCGCGTGCTCCCCGCGGGCACCTACACCTGGGTCGTCGAAGCCGAGGACGACCGAGGCCGTAAATCCCGCCAGGAAGGGCGTATTACCATCGTCGATCCCGATACTACTGTCCCTGAATTGAGGAATTTCTCGGTGGCTCCCCAGGTCTTCTCTCCCAACCAGGACGGCATCGATGACCGCGTAGCCATCACCTATTACCTGACCGAGGACGTGGACGAGATCGTCGTTTACCTGCGCGATCCCCGTAAACCGGATCAGGTGCCCTGGATTTTGGCCGAGACGGAGCGCAACATCAAACCAACCCAGCGGGGACTGCATTACATCGACTATGACGGTGGGGTAGATAACGAGGTGGAGCCGCCTCCCGATGGCACGTACGAGATCGTGGCGCGCGCGAGAGACGCCGCCGGCAATACGGTGATGGTCACGAGCACCCTGACCATCGTGGAGGGGGGCGTGCCTTACGCGGATATCCTCAACGCGGAAGTGACCATGATGGACGCCGAGGATGGCGATCAGATTCTGGCCATTGGCGATACCCTCATTTTCACGGCCACGGTGCACAACTACGGCAGCGTACCCATTCGTACGTCGGGACCGCCACCGGGCACGCATTACAACCTGGATGAGAATTTCA
This sequence comes from Anaerolineae bacterium, assembly GCA_026983525.1. GTDB lineage: Bacteria > Chloroflexota > Anaerolineae > JAADDB01 > JAADDB01 > S141-23. The sequence continues at coordinate 8,250 of JALWHQ010000456.1, forward strand.
ACACCCTGGCCGTGCGCGAGGGCCAGCCCGCGTGGCACGAACAGGCGGGCGTGTGGCGATTTGCCATCGACTTTCAGACCAACGCCGGGCAGGACTATCCCTTCCGTTGGGCGGTGGGGCGTCGCGAGGACCTGGAATGCCGCATCATCGACGGGGAGGAACAGTGCTACTTGATGCCGGGCAAGAAGGGACTGGTCTACGGCACGATTACGGTGAACTATGCTCCCCCGCGGCGCAGCGTGGTTTTTTGGGCCGGTCTCATTCACGAGGACGTGGGCATTCTGCCCTTCAACAATCGGGTGCACCCCCACACCTTCAAGATTGACATCCCGTAGGTTGCATGTGTCCCTCGGAAATGCCCAGGCAACTGCTCTCGGTCGTCATCGTCAACTACAACGTGCGCGACCTTCTGGCTCGCTGCCTTCACTCGATAGGTGAGAGCCTGGCACGCGCGTCCCGCCTGCGCGCGGACATCTGGGTCGTGGACAACGCGTCGACCGATGGCAGCGCGGACATGGTGCGTCGGGCGTTTCCCCAGGTGCACCTCATCGCCCTGCAGGAGAATGTGGGCTTCGCCGCCGCCAACAACCTGGCCCTCCATGCTTTGGGGCTCTTGGACACCGACAGGCACGGCCACTTGTACCCCCGTTCGGCGGCCCTGCTCCCCCATCTCGATCTGCCCGAGAGTGAGGGGGCGCCTGACGCGGTGTTCTTCCTCAATCCGGATACGGAGGTCAGGGGGGAGGCTCTGGCGCGCCTGTGGGAGACGCTCTTCGCCAACCCACGCACGGGCGTGGTGGGCCCTCGGCTCACGTACGGCGATGGCACCCTGCAGCACAGTGGCTTTCGCTTTCCCGGCCTGGTGCAGACGTTCTTCGATTTCTTCCCCCTCCACGCTCGCCTGGTGACGTCCCGCCTGAACGGGCGATATCCGGGGGCGCTGTACCGGGGGCAAGCCCCCTTCCCCGTAGACTTCATCCTTGGCGCGGCCATGCTCGTGCGCCGCGCGGTTATCGACCAAGTGGGCGCGTTCGATGAGGGGTACTGGCTCTACTGTGAGGAGATGGACTGGGCGCAGCGCATTCGCGCAGCAGGGTGGGAGATCTTCGTGGAGCCGCGCGCGCATGTCATCCATTACGAAGGACGGAGCAGCCGCCAGTTTCGGGGCCGATCCTTTGTCGCTTTGTGGGAAAGCCGGCTGCGCTACTTTCGTCGCTATCACGGTCCCGTCTTCAACGTGGTGTTGCGGGGATTGGTACGGTTGGGATTGTGGCACCTGGCCCGCCAGGCGCGCAGCCTTTCACCGGATGAACGCGTAGAGCGCCTGGAAGCGTACGCCCGCGTGCGCGCCCTGTTGTAAGCGCCAACTCGCTGAGGTGACCACATCACCGGGAAAGGAGCGCACTGGGGCGACTCACGCGTCGCCCCAGTGAACGGGA
>JALWHQ010000457.1 GCA_026983525.1 Anaerolineae bacterium
CTCCGCCGCCAGAAACCGGTCGCGCAGCAGTCGGCGCGCCTCCGCGGTCAGCAGGGGAATATCCTCTGCAGGAAGGGGTCTTCCCGCGAGGGGGCTAAACAGATCGGCCACCTGCTGGCGGGTCTTGTGGATGGCGGGAGCAATGATGTGAGCGGGCGGGTCGCCGGCCAATTGGATGATCCACTCGCCCAGGTCGGTTTCCACCGGGGTAATCCCTGCAGCCTCGAGGGCCCGGTTCAGGTGGATCTCCTCGCTGGTCATGGACTTGCTTTTGACCACCAGGCGCACCCCGTGCTGACGGGCGATGTCCAGCACGATGCGAACGGCTTCATCCCCGGTTTCCGCCCAGTGAACCGCCGCGCCCGCTGCCTGGGCATTGCGCTCGAAGGTTTCCAGATGATCGGCAAGGCGAGCAACTGTGGCCGAGCGAATGGCTTTGAGGTGGTCGCGCGCCGCGTCCGCGTCGGGGAATTCTGCCAGGGCCTGTTCCCGGCCTGTGCGGAACTTCTCGGTCGCGCCGGTGAGGGCCTGCTGTAGGTGGCTATCCTCAATGGCACGCACTGCGGTCTGACGAAACGTGCGGAAGTTCACACCGGTCACGGCCGCCTCCGGGGGCAAATGGGTGAACCGACTGCCACATAACGGCCTCCCCAGTATACCCTACTTCTCCCGTTCCCCGGTAATCAAGGCAGCAATGTCGTTCACGCCTAACTCGCCCCGCTGATACGTTCCCACCTTCTTGCCATGTCGCAAGATGGTGTAGGCGTCCGCGACCTCGTAGACGTGGTACACGTTGTGGGTGATGAAGATGACGGAGAGCCCCTTTTCCTTCACTTCCAGGATGTGGTCGAGGACGCGGCGGGTTTCAGCGACGGAGAGCGCGGAAGTGGGCTCGTCGAGAATGAGGAGTTTGGCGCCGAAGTACATGGCCCGACCGATAGCGACAGACTGGCGCTCGCCGCCGGAGAGTTTGCCCACCCGCTCGCGCGGGGATCGCACCGTAATGCCGATGTCCGTGAGCACCTCGCGCGTGGCCGCGTCCATGCGATGCATGTCCAACCAATGCAGAGGGCCAATATGCTTGACCAACTCCCGGCCCAGGAAGAAATTACGGGTGATGCTCATCAAGTCCACCAGGGCCAGATCCTGGTATACCGTCTCGATGCCCAGGTCACGCGCCTGCTTGGGCGACTCGATGTTCACCTCTTTCCCTTCGAAGAAGATGCGCCCGCTGGTGGGTTTGTGCACGCCCGTGAGGATTTTGATCAGCGTGGACTTGCCCGCGCCGTTATCGCCCAGCAAGGCCATGACCTGATTGCGTTCGACGGTGAAGTCCACATTGTCCAGGGCCAGAATGCTCCCAAACCGCTTGGTGATCCCCTCCATGTGCACGACCGGGGGTTCACCGTTCCATTTCAAGTCCATGAACGCGCCTCCGTGTGTGATGCGTGATGCGTGATACGTGATGCGTGATGCGTAATGCGTAATGCGTGATGCGTCGTGCGTCTTGCGTCGTTCGTCGTCCGTTACTCTTTAATCGTCAATCGTTACGCATGACGCACGACGCACGACGTTTCATCCTCGGCTTCGTAGCCAGTTGTTGAGGATGACCGCGCCGATGATGGTGACGCCGACGACGGCCTCGAAGTTGTCCGCCGGGATGAAGGGGATGTTCATCAGGATGACGCCCGTGCGCAGGGTGCTGATGAGCAGTGCGCCCAGGAGCGCGCCCCAAATACTCCCCGCACCACCGGTGAGGAGCGTTCCCCCAACCACGGCCGCGGCAATGGCGCTGAGTTCCATGCCCGCACCCGTGGCGACGCGCACGGACCGATATTGGCTGAAGAGAAGGATGCCCGTGAGTCCTGCCAATGTGCCGCTGATGATGAAGTTGATCACCTTCACCCGACGGACGTTGACGCCCTGGGCCAGCGCGCCAAGGGGATTCCCCCCCACCGCGAAGACGTGGTTACCGTAGGCCGTCCGCGTCAGGATGTACTGGAACAACGCGGTCATGCCCAAAAGCCACAAAAGAGAGGTGCGGAAATTCGCACCGGGAATGAGGTTGTTCACCACATCCAGGCGACCGTTGAAGATCTGGTACACCAGGGGGCGCTCCAGGGTTTGGATAAGTTGGCCGCCCGAGAGGAGCCATACCGCCCCCCGGTAGATGTAGAGGGTTCCCAGCGTCACAATGAACGAGGGAATGCCTGTTCCAACAAAGATAAGGCCGTTGATAGCGCCGAGAATGGCGGGAATGAACAAGCCGAGCACAATGCCCAGCAGGGGCGAATGCCAGAACACCGTTCCGAACGCAAAGCCATATGCACCAATAGCCACCAGCGAACCCACGGACAAATCGAATTCGCCCGAAATCATGAGCATGGTCACGCCGATGGTCACCATGCCCGTCAGGGTGGCCGCGTTGATGATACCGGAGACAGACCGCATGGACGCGAAGTGGGGCACAAAGAGGGAAAACACGACCCATATCACAATCATGGTCGCCAGTGGCCCCGCGACAGGGGAGGTGATGAACAGGTCCCAAAGGTTCTTTTCTTTCGTTCGTGGTGCCCCCATATGTGTGCTCCGATGCGTGATGCGTGATGCGTGATACGTGATGCGTAATGCGTATCGGTTAGTTGGCCAGTCAGGTTCCCGGCTAACTGCTAACCGCTATCCGCTAATCTACAACCCAACTTCAGCGCGAGCCGAGAGGCGTGAACCCCTCGGCTCGCGCGATACCGTGCGTTACCGATACGTACCCGCCAGCGCCTTGACCAGCGCGATGTTGCTCTTGTCCACGAAGCCGGGGCCCGTGGGCGTGACCGGCAACGCGGGCGAGATGTTCTGGCGCTGGAGCAGGGTCAGTGTGACCACGGAGAGGTACCCCTGCAGGAACGGCTGCTGGTCGATGGCGAAGAGGGTGGTGCCGTCCTCGACGTGGGCCACAATCTCGGGGCTCAGGTCGAAGGTACCGTGGATCACGTCACCCGCCTTGAGGCCACGCGCCTCCATAAAGGCATAGAAGGGATTGGCGCCGTTGGGCCCCAGGGTGAGGAACGCGTTCACGTCCGGGTGGGCCGTGTAGTAATCGTCAATGATGGTCTGGGACTCGGCCGGGTCGTTGGTGATGGCCAGCACCTCGGCCTCCAGGCCGGCCTCCTTGAACGCGTCGATGAAGCCGTTACACCGCGCGTCCAGACCCGCGTGGCCCACCTGGTGGTTGATGCACACACCCTTCTTCGCGCCCGCGGCAATCATGCGCTTACCGCCCTGATAGCCGCCCTGGTACTCATCCATGCCGATGTAGGTCAGATAGGGGATGCCGTCCTTCTCCGGGCCGGAGCCGGCGTTGTACCCAACCACCGGAATGCCCGCCTCGATGGCCCGCATGATGGGATCCTTGAACAGTTTCGGATCCGTGACCGTCACGGCCAGGCCGTCGGGCTTCGCGGCCACCGCCTGGTCGATAAGGGCCGCGGTCTTCTCCAGGTCGAACTTGTCCGGACCGAGCACGGTATAGTCCACGTTCAACTGCTTCGCGGCCACGTCGATGCCCTTCTCCACAACGCACCAGAAGGAATCCCACGCGCACAGTGCGTGCTGGACGAACATCAACTTGAGGGGCTTGTCCGGCTGCGGCTTCACCCCCACGTTCTCCTTGGTGACGAAGCCGGGGCCCGTGGGCGTCACTGGCAGCGCGGGCATGATGCCGTAGCGCTTCACCAGGGTGAGCCACATCACCGAGCCGAAGCCCTGCAGGTAGGGCTGCTGGTCGATACCAAAGAGGGTGAGCCCGTCCTTGATGTGGGCCTCAATCTCAGGGCTGAGGTCAAAGGTGCCGTGCAGGATGTCGCCCGGCTTGAGGCCGCGCGCTTCCACAAAGGCGTAGAAGGGGTTGGCCCCGTTGGGTCCCAGGGTGAGGAACGCGTCCACATCCGGGTGGGCCGTGTAGTAGTCGTCAATGATCGTCTGGGACTCGGCCGGATCGTTGGTGATGGCCAGGACCTCGGCCTCCAGGCCGGCCTCCTTGAACGCGTCGATGAAGCCGTTACAGCGCGCGTCCAGCCCCGCGTGGCCCACCTGGTGGTTGATGCACACGCCCTTCTTCGCGCCCGCGGCGATGAGTCGCTTGCCGCCCTGGTAACCACCCTGGTATTCATCCTGACCGATGTAGGTCAGGTAGGGGATGCCGTCCTTCTCCGGGCCGGAACCGGCGTTGTACCCGACGACCGGAATGCCCGCGTCCAGGGCGCGCATGATGGGGTCCTTGAACAGTTTCGGGTCGGTGACGGTCACGGCCAGGCCGTCCGGGTTGGCAGCCACCGCCTGGTCGATAAGGGCCGCGGTCTTCTCCAGGTCGAACTTGTCCGGCCCAAGGATGGTGAGATCGACGTTCATGGCCGCGGCCGCGTCCTTCGCGCCCTGCTCCACCGTGCACCAGAAGGAATCCCACGCGCACAGCGCGTGCTGGACCATGATGATCTTCAGGCGCTTCTCCTCAGGAGCGGCCGCTGCAGGCTTCTCTTCCTTAGGTGTGGGAGTGGGAGCCATTTCCTTGGCTTGAGTGGGGGTAGGTTTGGCCTCGGTGGGTTTGGCAGGAACCGGCGTAGGCGTAGGAGTAGCTGCCGGAGCACATGCCACCGCAATAATCGCCAAAAGGGACAAGACAAACACCGCGAGGATAAATCGGGACTTCATGATGACCTCCTCCTTTCTGTGTTAATGCAAGGACGATGGATGGAGAGCCCCATCGCCCGTTGTCCACCTCTATCCACTGCCTACTCTGCGAACCGCGCCAGGTACCGATTGCTAACCACGGCCGTGATGATCAATAACCCCACGAAGGCCTGGAACACCTGGATGGGCACTTGCATGAGCACGAGTCCCTGGTCCAGCATCTGAATGGTCAAGATGCCGATGACCGCACCCAGAATGGTTCCATAGCCTCCCGTGAGGAGAACGCCCCCTATCACACACGCGGCCACAGCAATCAGTTCCATTCCCGCGCCGCGCAAGGGGTCTACGCTGGTTCGATGCGCAAACTGAATCACCCCTGCCAGTCCGGCCAAAAAACCCGTGAGCATGAAATTTACCAGGAGCACCTTGTGCACAGGTACGCCCTGCGCGTACGCGCCCAAACGGTTCCCCCCTGTAGCGAACACCCAATTGCCGTATCGAGTGCGCAGGAGGACATACGTCATACCCAAGGCAATGAGGAAGAACCAGACGATGGAGAGGCGAAAGATGGCGGGAGGGGTAAACAGGTGGTTCAACCAATCCAGGGAACCGTTGAGGACATCAAACAGGAATAGGTGTTCTCCCTTGTACGTGGCAAACTTTCCGTGACCAATCGCACGAGCAATGCCCCGATAGGCCAGCATGGTGCCTAGGGTGGCGATAAAGGAAGGGATGCGGGTATACACCACAATGAGACCGTTCACCGCTCCCAGCAAGAGGCTCACCAGCAAAGCCAGGAGGAGCGAGAGAACCGGTGGCACCCCCGCGTTCAGCGTGAGCGCAAACACGTAACTGGCCACGGCAAAGGTCGACCCAACAGAGAGGTCGAACTCCCCGGAAATCATGAGCATGGCCACGCCCACGACCACGATGCCCGTGATGCTCCCGAAGGTCAGAATGTTGGATATGGAGATGGGGGTGAGGAAGTTCTCGTTAGCCAGGGAGAAGAACACGAAGATGAGGAGGAAACTGATAAAGGCCACCGCTTCCGGATATTCGGCCAAGCGTTGGCGAACCCTGTGAAATGCGGATGAACGTGCACGAGCGATCTCAGCAGCCATACCTTCCTCTCCCCCCTGGGTTCATGTGGGCAGAACAAAACATCCAAAGGCGAGGCGTTGCACACGTTTGCAATTATACCCAACCCCAAACTCACCTGTCAAATCCTCCGCGCTGCACGGAAAGGGGATATCCCCCGCCCCCTGCTGCGGCCGGACGCCCATCTATGTCCCCTTCCACTTCTCCACATGAACCGCCACATCGTAGAACGTTGCCCCTCCCCCCATGTCCGCCTCTGCCTGGGAGGTGAGCACGTTGACGCTCTGGCCGTCGACTGCGAACTTGCGCCACCAAACGCTCGGGACGTAGCACACCCCCGGGCGCACATCGGCCGCGACGTGTGCCCGCAGGCGCAATTCACCGCGCTCGTTCCACACCCGCACCCAGTCCCCGTCCGCAATACCGCGCGCGGCCGCATCATCGGGGTGCATGAGCAGCCGAATCTCACCCTGGCGGCGTACCATGCGCTCCACATTGGCGAAGTTCGTGTTCAGGAAATAATGGGCCGATGGGGACAACAGGGCCAGGCGCCCATTCGAGGAGGTACCGTTTGTCGGCAAGGGCGTCTCATGGGGCGGGTGGAACGTGGGCAAAGGGTCGAAACCGTCGCGCGCGGCCCGTTCGCTGTAGAACTCGCACTTGCCCGAAGGAGTGAAGAAGTTCCCCTCGGCGAAAGGCAGGAAGGGTCGGGGCAGGTTGACGTAGGCAAACCCTTCCTCCATGAGCCGTTCGAAGGTTACCCCTTCCATCCAGGGATGGTCCACGTCCAAGGCCTGGCGGATAAGATCCTCATCGGAATCCCGAAATGCAGGATGCTTTAGCCCCAAGCCTTCGGCCAAGAGGCGGAAAATCTCCGTGTCCGGCTTGCTCTCCCCCAACGGTGCAATGGCCGGTCGATTCAGGGCCAACACGTAATGGCCGTAGGCGGGGTGTAGATCCCAATGTTCCACCTGGGTCGTGGTGGGGAGGAAGATATCCGCGTAGTCGGCTGTATCGGTGATGAAGTGGTCGATGACCACCGTGAAGAGGTCCTCCCGTGCCAGCCCGCGCAGGACTGCGTTCTGGTCGGGGTTTGTCGCCGCGGGATTGCCGCTGTAGACGATAAGCGCGTGTACCGGCACGTCTGGTTCGCCGGCCATGAGCACGCGCTGCCGCACAGCCGGATCCGGACTCAGGGCATCCCCCAGACGGGCGGCATTCACAACGCGGGTTGGGTGAGGCATCAGATCCGGGCGCTTCAGTGCCTCTCGGTTGAGGGGGAACGCGCCACTGGTGCTCAGCAACACGCCCCCACCCTGCTCCTTCCAGGCGCCCACGAGGGCCGGCAGACAGGTAATAGTACGCACAGCCATGCCCCCACCCCCGTGACGCTGCATGCCGTAGTTGATGCGAATGGCCGCGGGGCGGGTGGTGGCATACTCGCGCGCCAGGGCCTCAATGCGCGCGGCCGGGATGCCCGTCACCTGGGCCGCACGCTCAGGCGGCCACTCCTCCAGGCGCTCTCGCAGGTGGTCGAACCCGAGGGTGTGCTGAGCGACGTAGTCCCTATCCCACAGCCCGTCCCGCACGATGACGTGCATCATCGCCAGGGCGAGGGCCGCGTCCGTGCCCGGCACAATGGGGATCCACTCGTCGGCCTGTCGGGCCGTGCGCGTGCGCACCGGGTCGATGACGATGACGCGCGCGCCCTTACGCCGTGCCTCCAGCACGAAAGGCCACAGGTGCATGTTGCTGGTCAGGGTGTTCGTGCCCCAGAGGAGAATGAGTCGGGCGTGGGCGAAGTCCTCGGGCGCGGTGCCTATGGTGGCGCCGATGGTATACACATAGCCGTTGTAACCGGCTTCCGCGCAGAGGGTGCGGGCAAGACGGCTCGCGCCGAGCGCGTGGGTGAAGCGCCTATCCATGCTACCGTTTTGGAGCAATCCCAACGTGCCGCTGTACGAGTAGGGAAGCACTGCCTCGCCCCCGTACCTGGCCACGATGTCGCTGAGGCGAGCAGTGATTTCAGCGAGAGCCTCCTCCCAGGTGATGGGTTTGAATTGCGCGCTCCCCTTGGGCCCCACCCGCTTGAGGGGCTGAAGGACTCGGTCTGGGTGATATGTGCGCTCCAAGTAACGGCTCACCTTGGTACATAGCGCGCCCCGGGTAAGAGGGTGGTCGGGATGGCCCCGCATCTCCACAGCCCGCCCCTCCTTATCCACACGGACCAGCCAGGCACACGTGTCCGGGCAATCCAAGGGACACGCCCCGGTCACATAGGTTCCCCGCGCTCGACTCATGATGACCTCCTCTTGGATATCGGGTAGCAGGTATCGGGTATTGGAAATACGCTTTCGGTTAGCGGCGGCTGTTCCCAACATCCGATACCCAATACCCGATACCCAAACCCAGCGAAATCGGCGAAAGATACGATAAACCACTCTCAATGGGTGGCAAGACCCATCGCACTACAAAGTCTTCTCCATGAAGAGGATGCGTGGGGTAGCCGCGCCCACGGCAACCCGTCGCGCCTCACCGGTCATGCGGTAGCCGCGGCGCAGCCAAAAGCGAATGGCGCGCCGGTTGTGCGCGGCCACGCCCAACCGCACGCGCGCAATGGGCGTCTGCACATCCAGCCAGGTCTCCCAGATATCCAGAGCCAGGGAGCCGTAGCCCTTCCCCCGCATCTCCGGCACGATAAGGATCAGGCCCAGGTACGCGGTATCCGGCCCCGGGTAGCGCAGTCGAAAGTCCAACACGCCGACAAGTTCCTCGTCGACGAAAATGCCCATGACGTGCCGCTCGGGGATGGACGCGGCTTCCAGGAGGGCCCGCTCGGCCGTGTTCGGGGGCACGCCCACCTCCCCCACCAGTTCGAAGTAATCGGCCGAGGCTTCGTACACCTTCTGAAGCCGTGCCCGGTCCTCGGTGGTCAGCGGCACCAACCGCAAATCCACCCGCGATGCCGTCGCAGTACTCATAACGCGTGCACCCGAGATTCGATCTCGCGAAGGGTGCGTTCCATCCCCTCCAGTTGGCGAGTAATCTCGGTAATCCGTTGCTGCTCCGCTCGCACAAAGCGGGCGTACGGCCCAAGGGCATCGCGCATCCCGTCTATCGAGCGTGCCAACTCCTGCTCGAATGCTTCGGTAAGGACTCGGCGCAATTCCTCGCGCAATGTCTCCACGCGCGCCACCAGTTCCCGACGGGCCCGTTCTCGCCGCGCGGGCAACAGGTACAACCCGGCAGCCGCGATGAGGCCCGCGCCTAAAATGCCCGTCATGTCCAGCAGAATGCCGTGAACCAACGCCACGATGATCGCGCCCACACCCACTGCCCCAACCTCGACAAGGGCCGTCTGAGCCAACGTGGTGTGGACACTCTCCACCAATGCGCGCACTTCTTCCTCCTTATTGTAGGAAGCCACGACCTCCCGCGCCGCACGCCCCACCGAATTGAGCAACCGGCGACGCTTAGCCTCAAACCCTTGATCGTCCCCAGAAACGAAGGGATGGGTGCGCTCTTGTGACTGTTCTCGAATTATTCGTTCAATGGCCCGCCACTCGCGAAACTCCTGTTCCACCATCCAGTCAATGAGTGCATTCACGTGGCGTTCCACTTCCAAGGGAGTGTCAGCAATGACGTACTGCTCGAATTCCCGCTTTAACTTATCACTATTGAGCAAGTCGAAGATGCGTCCCAACCGAATTGTCTCGTCGAAGAACCTGTGTCCCCGCGCCGCCATCTCGTGTAATGCATTATCCACATGACTGAGACGAAACGTCCATTGGCGGCGCATATCTTCGGCATACTCGTTCAAGTGCTTTTCTATGCGGTCCAGAGCCTCTACATCCGCACGCAGCACATC
>JALWHQ010000458.1 GCA_026983525.1 Anaerolineae bacterium
CTCCATGTCCGCGTCGACCATAATCTTGATCAGTTCCTCAAAGGAAACGGTCGGCTTCCAGCCCAGTTTCTTGTGGGCCTTGCTCGCGTCCCCCACCAGGAGGTCGACCTCCGCGGGGCGATAGTAGCGCGGGTCCTGCACGACGTAATCGCGGTAGTCCAGACCCAGGTAGCCGAACGCGATTTCACATAACTCGCGTACCGAGTGGGTTTCGCCTGTGGCAATGACATAGTCCTCGGGCTCATCTTGCTGGAGCATGAGCCACATAGCGCGCACGTAATCGGGCGCGTATCCCCAATCGCGTCGCGCCTCCAAGTTACCCAGACGCAACTCGTCGGCCAGCCCCAGTTTGATGCGGGCCGCGCCGTACGTCACCTTGTGGGTCACAAACTCCAGGCCGCGTCGAGGGCTTTCGTGGTTAAAGAGAATCCCAGAGACGGCAAAGATGCCGTAGGACTCGCGATAGTTGACGGTAATCCAATGGCCGTAGACCTTGGCCACGCCGTAGGGACTGCGCGGATAAAACGGGGTGTGCTCGTTCTGGGGCACTTCCCGCACCTTGCCGAACATCTCTGAGGAACTGGCCTGGTAGAACTTGGCGTCGGGCTTGACCAGGCGAATGGCCTCAAGAATACGGGTGACCCCCAACGCGGTAAACTCGCCCGTGAGTACGGGTTGCTTCCACGAAGTGGGCACAAATGACTGGGCGGCCAGGTTGTACACCTCGTCGGGTTCGTATTCGGCCATGATGTCCATCATGGATGACTGGTCGAGCAAGTCGCCCTGCACGATGGTGATCTTGTCCTGAATGTGGTAAATGCGGTCGAAGTTTACCGTGCTGGTGCGCCGCACCATGCCGATGACTTCGTAGCCCTGTTCCAGCAGGAACTCGGCCAAGTACGAGCCATCTTGGCCCGTGACACCGGTAATTAACGCTCGTGGCATAAATTTCGCCTCCCTCGTTCTCTTCCCTGGCATTCACTTCCCAATCCTCAATCTCCAATCTCCAGTTCTCAGAGATTGGAGGCTGGGGATTAGAGATTACGTACTCGTTGTCGCCAATCCTCCAGTACATCTAATACGGACTTCTCAAAGGGAATCTTAGGTTCCCAGCCGGTGCGTTGATGCAGTTTACCGGCATCACACCGCACTTCGGGCACGTCACTAGGGCGCAATCGGTCGGGATCGACCTCCACGCGAATGGGTACTTTACTGGCCTGCACCAGAATGTCCAAAATCTCCTGTACCGCGTGAGATTCCCCACTCCCTACATTGTACACATCCCCCGGATCCCCACGTGTGAGGGCCAGCCAATAGGCAACGACCACATCGCGCACGTCGGTGAAATCCCGACGTGCACTAAGGTTACCAACACGGATGACGGGCTCCTGTTCCCCCTGTTCAATCTTCGCCACCTGCACAGCCAGGTCGGGACAGACGAAGCCCAGGCTTTGGCGGGGGCCAATGTGATTGAAGGGCCGCACACGCACGATGGGCATTTCGTGGGCCAAGTAATACTGCAGCCCCATCAGGTCCTGCGCGGCCTTGGTTACACCGTAGGGTGTGACCGGTCGGAAGGGATGACGTTCGTCCACGGGGAGACGTTCCGGTTTGCCGTAGGCTTCGTTGGAGCCGACGATGAGCACGCGCGGGCGCTGACCCGCGCTGACCAACGCCTCGAGCAGGGAAAGTTGCGTGCGCAGATTGGTTTCGTACGTCTCCCACGGGTGGGCCCAGGATGCCCCCACGCGCGAATAGGCGGCCAGGTGAAAGACCAGGTCGGGACGTACCTCCTCCACCAGTCGCCCGGTCGCTGTTACATCGGTCAGGTCGCATGTGACGGTATGGATGCGCCCTTCCAGGTGGGCAATCCGCCAGCGGGTGCGGCGCACCACGCCCCACACGTCACAGTCCGTGTATTGTACGAGATAATCGGCCAAATGACTGCCCGCAAAGCCACCAATGCCGGTAATAAGTGCGCGCACAGGAACCTCATCTACGGTTACAGGGTACGGGTCAAAGGTTAAAGGTTGAAGGTTAAAAAGTTCTCGTGTCGCCTGCCCCGCCGACCTCCATTTGCAACTTTTAACCTGCCACCTGCAACTTGTCACCCTCCCTCATACATCGAACACAACCGTGGCTTCGACGCCCTGGTCCGTCTCGCGAATCTCCAGGTCGTGATACGTTGCGGCCTTGATTTTGGAGAGTTCGGTCTTGCCCACGAAGCCGTGCACGCGAGCCCGCACACGCCCCGGGGAAATCTCCAGGACCTCCACGTCGTCGTAAATTTCCTCGTTGACTTCGGAATGGAAGAGGAGTTCGTTCAGCCAGGCAACCAGGAGGCTGGGGTAATCCACAGCCTCGACGTCGATCTCGCGCTGAACGTCGGGCCCTGTGCGCACTTTCTTGCCCATCATGGCGTACATGGCCAGGGCCGCATTGCGAAAAAGGTCCGCGTAGTCCTTCCCCCAAATCCGAATTTTCCAATCCGCCGTGTGATCCAGTTCCTCAAAGGGAATCTCCGCGGCCTGCCCATCCATGGTTTCCTCGCCGTTCCCCATAAATAGATACGGATTCGGAAGCAATTAGCCCCCGAATCCGTACTCACCTCCGAAGGTACCGTCAAGGTTAAAACTCGTACGTTCCTTCCACGTCCAACACAACGCACTTGGTATCCGTCTCACTTTCGACACGGCGCTTGAACTCGTTGGGGTCAGCCTCGATAAGGGGCCAGGTGTTGTAATGGGCGGGAATGACCACCTTTGGTTTGATGAATTTCACGGCCTTGACCGCGTCGTCGATGCCCATGGTAAAGTTATCCCCGATGGGAAGGATGGCTACGTCGACGTTTTCGTCGGCGAGCAACGTCATGTCATAGGTCAGAGCCGTGTCACCGGCAAAGTAGACCTTCTTGCCATCATCGAAGGTGATGAGGAAGCCACCGGGGTTGCCACCGTAACTGCCATCGGGCAAGCCCGACCCGTGGTGGGCGATGGTCATCTTCACCCGTCCAAAGGGGAAGTTGGCACCCCCGCCGATGTGAAGCGGATGGGCCTTTTCCACCCCCTTGCCCTGAAGCCATGTCACAATTTCAAAGTTAGAAATCACGGTCGCGCCGGTCTTCTTTGCAATGTACTCCGCATCCCCTACGTGATCGCCATGCCCGTGCGAAACCAGGATGAAGTCGGGCTTCACGTCGTCCTTGCTAATCTTGGCCGCGGGGTTCCCGTCGAAAAAGGGGTCGATGAGCAGGGTCACGCCGTTGTGGTGAATGCTAAAGGTGAGATGGCCATGCCAGACAATCCTCGTCATGGTGCACCTCCTCTGGTCGCTAGACGATGGACCATGGACGATGGACGGTTTTCCGCATCTCCTCTATCGTCCATCGTCCATCGTCCATCGTCTATGGTCCATCATCCCTGCATCACTTCTTCTCTGCTGCGGCTTTCTTTGCCGCCGCGGCCTTTTTGGCGGCCGCGGCCTTGGCCCGCGCTTCCTTCTTCTTGCGCTCTTCCTCGCGCGCCTTCTCTTCCCGCTCCCACGCGGTGGGGTACAGTTGGGCGTAGTACGTGGTCGGCACAGTAAGTTCGTCCTTATCCAACACCAGGTCGGGGTAACGGTTGTACACCGCAATTTCGTAATCGTGGTTCATCTTGATGGCGTCGAAGGGACAAAATTCCGCGCAGAAGCCGCAGCCCATGCAGATGGAGATGTCGATGTAAAATTCCGCCGCGCGCGGCACAGGTTTTCCTTTCTCGTCCTTATCGCGCACGATCCAGATGCACTGGGGCGGGCACACCTTGGCGCAGATACCACAGGCCGTGCAGCGATCCTCGCCCGTCTCCACGTCGAAGAGGAGCATGGGCACATAGCGGAAGTGCTCGGGCAGAACGCGCTTTTCCTCGGGATACTGAATGGTGAAGATGCCCTCTTCGTCGAGAGGTTGTTTGATCAGCCGACGATCGAACGCATACCGGCTGGGGATGCGCTTCACATCGTCGATATATGTTTCGACAAAATGACGGGCTGTCGTCGCAAGCCCTCGCAGGATGCCTTTGCCGAACATGAGCACCTCCGAATATTCCCCAATACCTGATGCCCGATACCCTATACCTCACCAGGACTGGATATTGGGTATCAGGTATTGGGTATCAGGTATTAGCGATCCGTTTCTCCCAGAACGATGTCGATGCTGCCCAGGATGGCGACCGAGTCCGCCACCTTGTAGCCCACGCACATGGGGCCGAGCGCGGTCAGGTTGATGAAGGAGGGCGCGCGCACGTGGTAACGGTAAGGGTTGGCCGTGCCGTCGCTCACCAGGTAGAAGCCCAGTTCGCCCTTGGGGGCTTCGATGCGCTGGTACGCCTCGCCGGGCGGGATGCGGAAGGAGTACTTTTGCTTGCCCGGCGGCAGTACCGGCCCCTCGGGGATGTCGCGCAGGGCCTGTTTGAGGATTTTCACGCTCTCGCGCATCTCCCGAATGCGCACCATGTAGCGCGCGTACACGTCGCCGCCATCCTCGGTCACCACGTCGAAGTCGAAGCGGTCGTAAATGCAATACGGCTCTGCCTTGCGAATGTCATAGGGCACGCCCGAGCCGCGCAACACCGGGCCCGAGGTGCTGTAGGCGATGGCATCCTCGGGCGAAAGGTAGCCGACGCCCTTGGTGCGGGCGAGCAAGATCTCGTTCTCGGAAAGGTAGCGGTCGAGTTCGTCAATGGCCCGGGGCAGGCGGTTGTGCACCAGGTGTTTGGCCTGGTCGATCCAGCCCTCGGGCACGTCGCGGGCCACGCCGCCGGGGCGCATGTAGTTGCACATCATGCGCGCGCCCGACGCGGCCTCGAACAGGTCGAGAATGAGTTCCCGCTCCTCGATGGCGTACAGGGCCGGGGTGAAGAACGCGCCCAGGTCGTTGAGCAGGAAGCCAATGGCCCACATGTGGTTCACGATACGGGTCAGTTCCACCATAATGATGCGCAGGTACTGGGCCCGCTCGGGCACTTCCACCCCGCCCATCAGTTTCTCCACCGCCAGGACGTACCCCAGGTTGTTACTCATGGAGCAGATGTAGTCCAGGCGGTCCGTGTAGGGGATGTTCATCAGGTAGGTGTTGCGCTCGCCGATCTTCTCGTGGTTACGGTGCAGGTAGCCCATCTCGGGCTCCAACCCCAGGATCGTCTCTCCCTCCAGGGCGACGACCATGCGGAAGACGCCGTGGGTGGAGGGGTGCTGCGGTCCCATGTTCACGATGATGCGCTCGGTCTTGATGCCTTCCAGTTCGCTGTAGATGTCCTGGCCCAGCCGGTAGACGATTTCCGGCGCCTTCCAGGTGTCGGGGTCGAAGTCCTCGGGGTAGACCACGTTGTCGTGCCAGACCGCGCGCTCCTCCTGCCAGGGGTAGCGCGTGTCCCGATTGTAGTGCCCGTCAGGATGGCGGGACTTGAAGGGCTTGTGGTCTTCCTCGTAGTAGGCTTCCTTCCAGTCCTTGCGCAGAGGATGGCCGTGAAAGCCTTCCCAGAGCAGGATGCGGCGCAGGTTGGGGTGGCCGGGGAAACGGATGCCGAAGAGGTCCCACACTTCCCGCTCCTGGAAGTCCGCGCCCGGCCAGACGGAGACGACCGAGGGGATTTCGGGGTCGTCCTCGGGCGCGCGCACCTTCGCCACCAGCGGGCCGCCGCCCCTTTCGATGGAATAGAGGTGGTAGACCACCTCGAAGCGCTCCACATCCTGACGCTTGGGGTGGGTGAGATTGTCCACACCGGTAACGCTGGAGAGGTAGTTGTACCCCTCGTGGTCGCGCAAATAGCGAGCCAAGTCTGGCCACTTGTCCCGGGCGACGACAATGGCCTCACCGTCGCGACCAATCACCGCGCCGGGAACAGCATCGTTATAAGGCAACTCGGGAGCCGCAACTGTTACATCCACGTTGTCCATTACACTCCCTCTTTCAGACGCTAATTTTCTGCTTCTTCCATCATAAGTTGGCAGGCTTCTCGGATATTCTGGATCAACTCATCAAGTGTTTCCCCCTGGCTGAACACGCCAGGCACTTCCCTCAGACGTCCTACATACCAACCATCGTCCATCCAGTACTCCAATGTGTACACACGCTTACCTTGCATCCTACACCTCTCCAATACCCAATACCCGATACCCAATCTCCAATCTCTAACCTCCCCCCTTCCCCCTCTTCACCTCATCCTTCCGCCGCAGGTCCAAAATATCCGGCCCCAGCACGGGCACGGGGATGTCGTCCCGGCCTTCTTTGTACCAGGGCACGGTCTTGATGGACTGGCGCTTGATCTTCTCCTGCAAGCGCATCATGCCGTAGAGAAGGGCCTCGGGGGTGGGGGGACAGCCGGGAATATACACGTCCACGGGCAGGAACTTGTCGATGCCCGAAACGACGTTGTACCCCTCCTTGAAGGGCCCACCGCCCGTGGCACAGGAGCCCATAGCCACCACATAACGGGGTTGGGGCATCTGATTGTAGAGGCGCACAATCTGCGGCACCATCTTCTTGGTCACGGTACCGGAGACGATCATCACATCGGCCTGGCGGGGGGAAGGCCGCATCACCTCCATGCCGAACCGGGCCAAATCGTAACGCGACGCCGCGGTGCAAATCATTTCGATGGCGCAACAGGCAAGGCCGAACATCATCGGCCAAAGGGAGGACTTTCGAGACCAGTTATACACCGTGTCAAGGGTGGTGAGGAACACATTGCGCTGCAACTCTGGGGGCACTTCCAGGTACTCGTTATCGGCCATAGTTGTACCCTCCGTGGAGAGAGTTCACCGCTGAACCCAACCAACATCCACATTGTACAAGACGACACGCAGGGCGTCAAACACTTCTTCAATCAAAGTAGTACGAAGGGGCCACAATTTGTCAGTTGCCCCTATGATAACAATATCTGTCCTGCCTGTTCTAAGGCAATGGCTATTCGCGCAGCTACACGCGCGTTCTGGCGCAGCAATGCCAGGTTCGCCTCAATCGAGCGGCCGTCGGTCAGTCGCGCCAGGGAAGCAAGGACATAAGGCGTTACGTCCGCGCCCCGAATGCCCTGCCGGTGCGCCTCTGCCTCGGCCTGGGCCACCGCCGCCTCGACCTCCTCGGGCGTCAACGCGACCTCCTCGGGCAGGGGAACCGTCACAAGCACGCCCCCGCGAAAGCCGATATGCCAATGTTCCGTGATAAAGCGCGCGGCCTCGGCCGGGCTCTCCACCCGAACATCCACGGGCAAGCCCGTCCGTCGCGTGTAGAACCCGGGCATCTCATCCGTGCCCAACCCAATGACCGGCACGCCGTAAGTTTCCAGCCACTCGCGCGTGGCCTCCACGTCCAGCAGGCTCTTCACCCCCGCACACACGACCGCCACCTGCAGGGTGGCCAAAGCGGGCAAGTCCGCGGAGACATCCACGCGACCGTGGTGGACGCCCCCGGTTCCGCCGGTGGCGAACACGCGAATTCCGACCTGATCGGCCACCCACATGGTGGCGGCAACGGTAGTGCCGCCGAGGCCGCCCCGTGCCAGGGTGATGCCAAAGTTGTTCAGGCTCACCTTGGTGGCCTTTTCCGCCCGGGCCAGGCGCTCCAGCGTGGTCTCGTCCAGCCCCACACGCACGCGCCCTTCCACCAGGGCAACGGTGGCAGGCACCGCCCCCTCCGCGCGCACGAGGCCCTCCATCTCGCGCGCGATTTCCACGTTTTGGGGATACGGCAGTCCGTGGGTAATGAGCGCGGACTCCAGCGCGACAACAGCCCGCCGCGCGTGTAACGCGTCCCACACCTCCTCGGCGATGAGGAACTCCTCGGCAAAGTTTGGCTTTTGTTCGTCCATTTCTCCTTTATCTCTCCTGCATCGCCAGCGCCACAGCCTCCTCCGGCCCCTCGGCCACGTAGAAGGCCACGTTGCGCCGCTCGTCCAGGTATTTCCCTTCTATCAACATTCCGGGCAACCGATCGGCCCAGCCCCCCGTCCCTTTCACCATGATGACCGGGACCCGATGATCGTAAGCGATGGTTGCCTCTTGCAGCGTGCCCACGCCCCCGGCAACCATGATGGCCGCATGCGCGGAGCGCACCACGAGGAAATTGCGCATCACGCCCATACCCGTGGGGAACACGTAGGTCAGGTATCGGTTTGCGGCCGACCGATCCATGCCGGGGATGAAGCCGATGGCCACGCCCCCGGCCTCCGCCGCCCCACGGGAGGCCGCCTCCATAACGCCGCCCAGTCCCCCACACACAAGAACGGCGCCCGCGCGGGCAATGGCTGCTCCCACACGGTGCGCCGCATCCAGCACATGGGCGGGCAAGGACGGCTCACCCGGCTTCTGTCCCTGACCGATTACCGCTATGTAGCGTCTGGCGGTCATGCGCCCTCGTGTCCGTCCTTGGAGGCTTTCCCGTCCTGGCTTCCCAAGGGCAAGAACACTTTCAGCAAGTCCAGCGGGACGGGGAAAATAATCGTGGAATTCTGCTCCACAGAAATCTCGGTCAGGGTCTGCAGGTAGCGTAACTGCAGGGCGGCAGGATTCGTGCTGAGGAGTTGAGCCGCCTCCGCCAGGGTCTTCGCGGCCTGGTATTCACCTTCAGCGTGGATGATCTTGGCCCGCTTTTCACGTTCAGCCTCGGCCTGCTTGGCCATGGCCCGCTGCATCCCGGGCGGCAACTCCACATCCTTGATCTCCACGATCTCCACGCGCACGCCCCACGGCTCGGTCGCGTCGTCGATGATGCGCCGCAATTCGGCGTTGATCTTTTCCCGGTGGGCCAGAATCTCATCCAATTCCGACTGACCAATCACGTTGCGCAAGGTCGTCTGGGAGATCTGAGACGTGGCCCGCTTGTAGTTCTCCACGTTGATGATCGCGGCCGCGGGATCGACAACGCGGAAGTAGGCCACCGCGTTGACCTTCACAGTCACGTTGTCCCGGGTGATGGCCTCCTGAGAGGGCACGTCCAGGGTCACGACGCGCAAATCGACCTTGACCATGCGGTCAACGATGGGGATGATGAAGAACAGGCCGGGGCCCTTAACGCCAATAAAGCGGCCCAGGCGAAAGATAACGCCCCGCTCATACTCCTGCACGATTTTGATGGCCGAACTGAGCAGGGCAATCAAGAGCACGATGACGACGCCCGAACTGGTGAGAAATCCAATCAATTGCGACATGGCAGCCCTCCTGGGCAGAACTTCCGTACATGCGGATGGATAAGCCGTGTGCAAGTGAGATCGACTACCTCTCCCACACCGGCTGGAGTATTATACCACACAATTCACGGTTCCCGGTTAGACGCCTCTCCCTCCCAGGGCATGGGGTGCACCCGCAGCACCTCCTCGCGACGCAGGAGCACTTGGCCCGGGCGTCCTGAAGGGTGACGACGCACGTCGCGCACGCGCGCCACCTGCACATCCACAGCGGCATTGTCCCGCGCGGCGGAGTAGTGCGCGGCCAACGCGGCTACCCGCTGCATCGTCTCCTCCGATACCGGGCGGCCCCCGCAGCGCAACACCACGTGGGCCCCTGGGACTCCCCGGGCATGAAACCACAGGTCATCGGGCGCGGCACGCCGGAAGGTGATCTCGTCGTTCAGGCGGGCGCTCCTGCCCACAAGCACCGTGTAGCCT
>JALWHQ010000459.1 GCA_026983525.1 Anaerolineae bacterium
GAGTACGTGGACACACACTATCGGTTTCCGGTTGTGCGATATGTGGAACAACGGGAGTTGAAGGGACAATCGCACGCGTTGTGGCTGGCTCGCGAGTACCTCACCGGCCCGCTCTTCATTGTATTCGTGGACACGATCATGGAAGCGGACATGAGCATTGTGAACCGCACCGACGCGGACGGGGTGGCCTTCGTCAAGGAGGTCGAAGATCCACGACGGTTTGGGATCGCCATGACGGACGAGCAGGGACGCGTGGTACGCTTCGTGGAGAAACCCGATACCATGGAACACCGTCTGGCCGTCATCGGCACGTACTGGATCCGTCGTGGCGAAGACCTGGTGAGCGCCATCCAGGAGTTGCTGGAGAAGGATATCCAGACCAAGGGCGAGTACTACCTGGTGGATGCGCTGCAAATCATGATCGATCGCGGGGCCACCTTCATCACCCAGCCCGTTGATGTGTGGGAGGACTGCGGCACCATCGACGCCACGCTAAAGACCAACCGCTACCTTCTGGCGCATGGCTCTGCCAACGATGGGGAGAGGACTTTCGAGCAAGGCCTGGTCGTTCCCCCGTGTTACATCGGCGAGAACGTCACCATTGAGCGGGCCGTGGTGGGGCCCTATGCCACCGTGCTCGACGGTGCCGTCGTGCGGGATGCGGTCGTGCGCGATGCCATCGTGGGCAAGGAAGCCACCATCGAAAGCGCGCTGGTCGAACAGTCCATCATTGGAGACCGAGCCCGCGTGCGCGGCACGTTCCGCCGCTATAACGTTGCCGACAATTCGTGGGTCGAAGTGTAAGGGCACGGCACACTGCGCCCCCTTGCTTATCTCATCCGGGCAATGAGGCCCTAAAGGAGGTCGGCGTCATGATCATCGGGATTCCCAAGGAGATCAAGGATCAAGAATTTCGCGTTTCGACCCCGCCCGGTGGTGTGAGGGCACTGGTTGAAGCGGGACACGAAGTCCTCGTGGAACGGAACGCGGGCCAGGGCAGTGGCTTTACCGACGAGGAGTATCGCCGCGCGGGCGCGACCGTGTTGGACACCGCGGAGGAAGTCTGGCGCAGGGCCGAGATGATCGTGAAGGTGAAGGAACCCTTGCCCCCCGAATTCCCTTACCTGCGCGAGGGGCTGCTCCTGTTCACCTACCTGCACCTGGCCGCGGCCGAGGAGGTGACGCGAGTCTTGATGGAAAGCGGCACCATTGCCATCGCTTACGAAACCGTCGAGGACCGAAACGGACGGCTCCCCCTCCTTATTCCGATGAGCGAGGTGGCCGGACGTATGGCGGTGCAAATCGCGGCGCACTACTTGCAGAAGACGAACGGAGGGCGGGGCAAACTGTTCGCGGGCGTGCCCGGTGTGCGCCCCGCGGATGTCGTTATCATCGGTGCGGGCACGGTTGGCACCAACGCGGCCCAAATTGCCCTGGGCATGGGAGCTCACGTTACCATTATCGAGAAAAACCTGGAACGCTTGCGCTACCTGGACCACATCTTGCACGGCAGCCTGACGACGCTGGCGTCCAACGTGCACAACATCGCCGAAACCGTCCGCTACGCGGACGTGGTGATCGGTGCGGTGCTGGTGAAGGGGGCGCGCGCGCCCAAGTTGGTCACCCGGGACATGGTCAGCGAGATGAAGGAGGGGAGCGTCATTGTGGATGTGGATGTAGACCAGGGGGGATGTGTCGAGACCATCCGCCCCACGTCGCACAGCAACCCCACCTACTTCGTGGACGGCGTGCTCCACTATGGGGTCCCCAACATGCCGGGCGCGGTGCCTCGGACGTCCACCTTTGCCCTGTCCAACGCCACCCTGCCCTACGTCCTGGCCCTGGCGAACAAGGGGTTCATCCAGGCTGTGAAGGACGACCCGGGCCTGGCCAAGGGGGTCAACGTGTACAAAGGCCGCATTACATACCCTGCGGTGGCCGAGGCCTTCGGATTGGAGTACACGCCACTCGAGCGCTTGCTGAATTAGCCCAGAGAGCCCGCACGGGGTTGAAGACCCCGTGCTACAGCCAGGCGAAGGCCGCTGAAAGCGGCCTAAATGGAGCCCCCTTCCAGGGGGCTTTGCCCTGACGTAGCCTGGAGGTTTACCTCCAGGCGGGTCCGAGTGCCGATCTGCAGCCCGTTTAATGTCGGAACAATTTGGGAATCTCCAACGAGGGGGCTTGCCTTTGACGTAACCC
>JALWHQ010000460.1 GCA_026983525.1 Anaerolineae bacterium
AGGTGAAGACGCCGTACCCGCGCGCCCAGCGAAGGGGAGGCAGCAGAGGAGTCTTCGGCCCCAGACGGCGGTTTACTTCCTGGGCGCTGGCCAACTTGAGGGAGCGGATGCAATCGGCCACAGCCAATTGGGGCGGAATGGTCAGCACCACGTGCACGTGATCCTTCGTTCCCCCCAGCGCGTGAACCGTGACCTTCAACTCATCGGCCTTGCGACGCACAGCCATGTAGACCAGTCGCCGCACGTCCCCTTCCAAGATTGCCTGACCACCTTCTGTCGACCACACCGCGTGGTAAAACAATCGCCACATGACGGGCCCCCTCCGGGTGGGGAAGCCCCATCCTTCCCCACCCGCTACTCCTCCGACCACTCCACCAGTTGGAAGACCTTGTCCTCGTCGTCGTATCGCTCTATGTAGCCGATAAGCCCCACGCCAGGAGCGTAGAACTCCGCCTCGCTGAACCCACTCGAGTACTGATACTCCACTTTAATCACGTCCTCGAAGTGGCCCGCGGGAATCTCCACATCCCCGATCTCCACCATGTAGCAGCGCACAACCATGTGATGGTTCGTGTGATAGGCCCAGTTTTGTTCCACGCTCATGGGCAAGCGCAGGATGGGCCCTTCTTCGTCGCCAAAGCGGTCCACCAGGAACACGTCATTATCGCGCAGGCGCAGGTGCCGCATCCACATGTCTTCTTCGGGAATGTCCCGGTAGTGAAAGTACAACTCCCGGCCCTGTTCCGTCTCCGGCCCCACTTCCAGCCGCACCCGAATCAATCCAGGGCCACCGACTTCCTTGTAAACCCACTGCATGTTGTCCTTGACCGGAAAGTACGCGAACGTGTCTTTTGTCTTCGCTCTATTCATAGTCCTTTCCCATTTTTCCCGATTGAGGGAGACATATCACGATGTGGTTTTACACCACTTTGGTATCGGGTATTGGGTATCAGGTATTAGGTGTCGGGTATTGGAGATACAGTGCTCGGTTAGCGGCTGCCCCAATACCCAATATCCGATACCCGATACCTCACCTCATACCCCAAAACCCAACCACACACCCTCAAAAATGGACATCCGCTATTCCATGACCGCCAACGTCACCCCAACTCCCGAAACAAGCGCAGGTAGTCCGCGAGCAAGCGCGTGATCAGGAAATGCTTGCGCACTCGTTCGCGCGCGGCCTCTCCCATGCGCTTACTTTCCTCCGGATGACGAAGGAGCCACAGCACGCGTTCTGCACACTCCTCTACGCTGTTCACCAGGAAACCGGTTTCCCCATCCACAACCTGGAGAGGAATCCCCCCCACGTTGCCGGCCACCACCGGCTTTCCCTTCCACATAGCCTCGGCGACCACCAGGCCAAATCCCTCGCGCAGGGACTTTTGAATGACCACGTCGGCCACGGTCTGGAACGCGTTCACCTCGCGCGGGCCCACGCCGTGGAAATTGTGCAGGATGCGAATGTCGAAGTCCTCGCCCGCGTGCCGAATGGTGCGGTCGAGAAATTCCCACCCCTCGGGATCGTCCGTGGCCATCACCCCCACCAGAGCCAGTTGCACCTCAGGAACCTGTTGCTTGACCAGGCGGTAACAATCGATGACCCCCAGCGGATCCTTCCAGGGGTCGAAGCGGCTGACTTGCAAGAGCAGCGGGCGTTGCAGGTCGAAGCCAAAGCGAGCGACAACCTCCCGCGCTTCGTCCAATGGCATGGGCGCGTTCTTCGGAGAGAGGGGGTCAATGGTGGGCGGGATAATGGCCAAATGACGGAAAGAGACCCCCGGCCCAACGTACTCCTTCATGGTAAAGATAGCCGCGTCGTACTCGGCAATGTAAGGGGCAAGGAAATCCCAGTAGGCGGGGTTGGGGTGCGATGTATCGATGTGGCAACGCCACACCCAGGCCCGGCTATTACGTCCGGCTGTGTAATGACGCAACCCCGCGGGCTGGGGATCGTGCACCACGACCACGTCGTACTCCCCTTCAAAGCGGCGGGCATTCTGCTCGTTGTACCGCTGCCATATTTCCCGCATTTCCGGTGTAAAGGGCAAATCCATCCCCTGCAGGCCGTTGTGCATGGCCTTTGTCACCGTGAAAAACTCATCCTCGCCCTCGATGACTTGCCACGACGCGTCCAGGCCCACATCCTGCATGAGGGGCACAAGCGTGTGCAAGATTTCCGCCACCCCACCTCCGAACGCGGTCGCGTTCACGTGTACTACGCGTGCTCCTCTCAAACTTTTGGCCAGTCGTCGTATTTCTTCAAGAACTTCCTCCCCCACAATGGAACGATACGCCTCCAACGATTTCGGCGACACTTGAACGGATGGAAGCATGTGCTCCCCCTCGTGCGAAATAGTGTGGCCCCTTTCGGGATGTACGGGGGAAGTATAAACGCACACTGAAGGAAAGGAAAAATGAACGTCCTCTTCCGATGATGCGGGAGCGCAGAGATTAGAGATTGGAGAATCGAACATCGATAAGCTCTATGCCTCAAGGGAATTATTTTCACAAAACATCGAGTCATGATAGAATACTTCACCAGGCACAAATGGGAGGCCCATGTGTCCGGTCGTGTCGCCTTGTTCGCTACCTGTGTGGTCGACCAAATCTACCCAGAGATAGGGGAAGCCACCCGACACCTGCTTCGGCAGGCCGGGATTGAGCCGTACATTCCCACCGACCAGGTGTGCTGTGGCCAGCCCTTCTTCAATAGTGGCCTGTGGGACGATGCCCGCCCCCTGGCCGAGCACACCATCGAGGTGCTGGAACCTTACGACGTGGTCATCGTTCCCGGCGGCTCGTGTGCTGCTATGATCCGCCACTCCTACCCTCACCTGTTTCGCGAGGCCCCGGCATGGCTGGCGCGCGCGCGACGCTTGGCCGAACGTACCTTCGAACTGACAGAGTTCCTTGTCCACCACACATCCTGGCGCCCCCAACCTCGCGAGGGGCGCCCTCCCGTCACCTACCACGACTCCTGCCACATGTATCGCATGTTGCGCCTGCACGACGAGCCCCGGCAACTGTTGCAGGCAGCCGGTTATCCCCTCATCGAAATGAAGGAACCCGATGTCTGCTGCGGGTTTGGCGGTCTGTTCTCCATGCGCATGCCGGAGGTGTCCAACGCCATCACCGCAGAAAAATTGCGTCAGGCCACCGCAACCGGAGCGCCCATCCTGGCCACTGCCGACGCCGGATGCCTGATGCAAATGCGCGGTCTGCTCAACGAGCACGGTCTGCGCGTCGAACACGTAGCGGTGCTCCTAACCGGCTAACCTCACCACCCTTGAGATCGGAGAGCCCACCGTGCCCAGAGTACGTGACCTTGGTCTCGACAAACATCTTGCCCGATGGTGGCGGCTTACCCCCGGCCCCAACAACGCAATCACCGATGTCACCGACGTCAGCGTTGGTCATTACACACTCATACATGGGGATGGCCCCCTTCGCCCCGGCCGCGGCCCCTTCCGCACGGGCGTCACTGTCATCCTCCCCCACCCGGGGAATCTCTACGCGCAAAAAGTGCTCGCTGCAGTGCACACCGTCAACGGGTACGGCAAGGCCATGGGCTTCGAGCAGGTACGGGAAACGGGCGTCATCGAAACGCCCATCGCGCTCACCGGCACGCTCAACGTGCCCCGCGTGGCCGACGCCCTGATCTCCCTGGCCCTGGAGAAGAATCCCCACATCGGCATCGGCCTGCCGGAAACGGGACGCCGCAGCTACGCCACTGTCAATCCCGTGGTGGGCGAGACCAACGACGGCTTTCTCAGCGACATTCAGGGACGGCCCATCGGCGAACGGGAGGTGCGCGCGGCCATCACGGCCGCCAAGAGCGGCCGGGTTCAAGAAGGGGTGGTGGGCGCGGGAACGGGCACGAGTTGTTTCGGCTGGAAGGGGGGCATCGGCACCGCGAGCCGGGTGCTTCCCCAGGAATTGGGGCGGTATACCGTGGGCGTGCTGGTGCAGACGAACTTCGGTCGGCCCGAGGAACTGGTCTTCCTTGGAGAGCGTGTGGGGGCATGGCTCCGGCCCCCAAAAGCGGGATCGGACCCCGGGGCCGGATCCATCGGCGGTTCGGTCATGGTTGTCGTGGCCACGAACGCGCCCCTATCCTCCCGGCAACTCGGGCGCCTTGCCCGGCGCGCGTCCTTTGGCCTGGCCCGCACGGGCAGCATTTGCCACGCGGACAGCGGCGATTTCGTTATCGCATTCACCACTGCCTATCGTGTTCTCGACCCCCCACCCCCCCACTTCGAGGAAGATCGAACCGTGCTCGTTCAGGAATCGCGCATCCTCAACGGTCTGTTCCTGGCCGTCGTCGAAGCCACCGAAGAGGCCGTGCTCAACAGCCTCACCACCGCCTACACAGTCGTGGGGCGCGACAACCACACCCGCTACGGATTTCCCTGGAAGGACGTCGTTTCCCACTTCGCCCGATCATGACGCATAACGCACAACGCGCGACACACACCACATATGACCGCCACCTTATCCCGCTTTACTCGCGGGAGACACTGTAACCGCACCAAGAGGCAAACGCGGGGATGAACACTTTTCGACGTTTCGTTCGGTGGGTCTACGTGACCTTGTGGTCGGCCTGGTTTCGCTGGGGGCGCATTCCGCTGAGCCGATTTGTGGACCTGTGGCGCCCCAAGCGCCCTGCCCACCTGCCGCGCTTCGCTTCCTTGGAAGCTTTCCGTCGCTGGTGGCAGTCCAACACGCGCTGGGCACCCGACCCCCTCTTCGGCATCGTGGACATCATCTCATCGTTGGACTACGCGCAGTGGTGCTTTGAGGAACGCGGCGTATTTGAGGAAGACTGCGACGGTCTGGCCTATGTGGGCGGGTGCTGTGTTGCTCGTGTGCCGGGCGTTCAGGACGTGTACCTGGTTACCCTGGCATTCGACCCCTTTTCGCCCCTCCCCGGACGGACACTGAAGGAGCGGCTGCTCAACATTGCTCACGTGATCACTGTGTTCCGCCAGGGGGAACGCTGGGGGGTCCTTTCCAACCAGGACGTCTACCCTCCCCAATGGCGCTCGCTCGGTGAGGCCATTACCCAAAATCCCGCCTGCACGGGGCGTCGCATCCTCTGGTATGAGGTGCGCGACATCACATTGCGCCGCAAAGTGGCCCGTCGGGTGGCAGACGAAGAGGACATCCATGAGGTGGACGTGTAGACTTGTAGACGGTGCTACCCGGTCCTCCCCACAATCTCCACGAAATTGCGCAACATGCGCAACCCCACCCGATGACTTTTCTCCGGGTGAAATTGCACTCCCCAAACATTGCCCCGATTGACCACGGAGGGGTAGACGATGCCATACTCGGTGGTCGCGACCACATCGTTGGGGTCGGTCGCGTCGCAGTAGTAGGAGTGAACGAAGTACGCGTACGCCCCGTCAGGGATACCGCGTAGAAGGGGATTCGTGCCATCGTGGTGCAACTGGTTCCAGCCAATCTGGGGCACGCGCAGGTCGACCTGGAAACGCCGTACCTTGCCCGGCAAAATACCCAGCCCCGGCCAGCGCCCCATCTCCTCGCTCTCCTCGAAAAGCATCTGCATACCCACACAAATCCCAAGTAACGGTGTGCCCTGCTCCACCACACGGAGCACCACGTCCTGCAGGTGGAAGCGCTGCAGGTTGGTGATACAAGCGCCGAACGCGCCCACACCGGGCAACACAACGCCATCGGCCTGAAGGATGATGTCCCGTTCGGCCGTCACCACAATGGCGTGGCCCGTTCCCTCGGCTGCCCTTTGCATGGCCTTTTCGACGCTGCGAATGTTTCCCACTTCGTAGTTTACAATGGCGATCATGTTTTGAATGTCACTCCCGAGAATGAAAGGGCTATCTACGTCATGGAGGGTATCGGCTATCGGGTATTAGGTATCGGTTATCAGGTATCAGAGGCTGACTTCTTCTTTCGCTGGGAAAGGCGCATCTTTTGTCGCTCTTCTGCCTCACGCCAGCGGCGTTTCTCCTCCTCTGTTTGGACGATAAGACCTGGCACCGGCTTGGGATGCCCGTTCTCGTCCAATGCTACATACACCGCGTAGGCAGAGTTGGTGTGCGTCCGCTCCCCCGTGATTGGGTTTTGCGCTTCCACACGAATGCCTACTTCTATAGACGTGCGTCCCACCCAATTGACCATGGCTTTGACGATGACCAGGTCGCCCACGTAGATGGGCTCGAGAAACGTCATCGAATCCAGGCGTACCGTCACGACCGAACTCCCCGCGTGGCGCATCGCGGCCAATCCACCGGCTTCATCCACCATCTTCAGGATCTCCCCCCCGTGCACGATGCCCAGCGGATTGGCATCGGAGGGATTCATCAGCCGCGAGACCACGATGCTCGATTCGGACGGACGTTTGGCGGTAGGAATAGTGTGAGATTTCACGCGTCGGGTTGTCGATTCTGTCATGATTCACTCCAAGGCCAAGGCAGCCGCGCCTAAGATGCCCACGTCATCCCCTAAGGATGCCTCCCGGATGTCAAAGTCTTCCAGGTAGGCGGTGTGGGCGCGCTCGCGAATCGCCTCCCACATGGGTTCGGTCACCAGTCGACCGGCCTTCATCACACTCCCCCCAAGAATGATACGACGGGGATTGAAGATGTGCATCAGGTTGACGATGCCGATGCCCAGGTAATGGCCCGCGCGCTGCATGACGCGCCCCGCCACGTCATCTCCGGCCCGCGCGGCCTCCCCCACCATGCGCGCATCGATGCGCCAGATATCGCCCTCACACATCTCACGCAGCCGCGTCTCCTCCCCCATAGCGACGGCCACGCGCGCCTCGCGAGCAATGGCCGTCCCCGAAGCCAGGGCCTCCAGGCAGCCCCGGTTGCCACACCCGCACCGGGGACCGTTGGCGAGGACGACGTGATGCCCCACCTCTGCCGCGTATCCCTTATGACCGAGGAGCAGACGCCCGTCCACGATGATACCGCCGCCCACGCCTGTGCTCACGGTAATGTAGATGAGATGGTCGATACCCCGGCCAGCGCCAAAACGATACTCTCCCAATGCAGCCAGATTGGCATCGTTGCCCACCAGCACAGGACGTCCCAATTTCTCGCTCAACAAATCACCCACGGGCACATCGCGCCACCCGGCCAAGTTGGGGGCAAGACGCACGGTGTGCGTGTACGGGTCGACGGGGCCGGGGACGGCGAGCGCAACCGCGCGGATGGAATTCCACGGGACATCGGCACACACATCGCGCACGAGGGTGGCAATGCGATTGAGAACGGCTTCCTGGCCCTCACGGGCGCGCGTGGGCATCGCCTCTCGACGCACAATGCGCCCCTTCTCATCCACCAATCCTGCCCGCACCTGGGTCCCCCCCAGGTCAATGCCCACAACGTACATCTTCGTCCCCTGTCATCAGATTGTTCCCGACCGCCACGCGCCAACACACACGCGCAAACAAGGACGTCCAGATAATCGGAAACATTGCCTCGATTATAACAACTCCCGAGAGGGGATCAAATTAAGGCGGGGAATAGGCGACAGGTGAGGCGCGGGGTGCAGGAGGAGGTACCCCTTCTGCACCCCGCCACTTTCTACCGACGAATGACCTCCACAAAGTGGATCCACTCGTTGCCGTCGTTATTGCTGCTGATGAAGAAGTCCGCACCGCCTGTACCGGTGGGCAGGCTATCGTCGAACCGCATACCGTTCACAGAAATGCTCACCGTTTTCCAAGTACGGGTGTTTCGCTTACGCACCGTGTATCCTCTGACCACCTGTCCCTGCCCATTCCGATAGAACAGGCTCCACGTGTCCGTACCGTAATCCCAATATGTTACCTTGATCGTAACGTTGCGGGTACCGCTGAGGTATCCCTTTTGCACGTCGAAGTACATGTAAGGATTACCCGATCCTTCATCCGTGCGACGCACGGCCCAACCTTCCTTGCCCGGTGGCAATTGAGGATTGTATGGGCGCAGATTGCTCCCCATACGTTGTACGGTCTTGTCGTTGGTTTCGGGCACCGTGCGCCCACCCGGCAGGTCATCCCGCTGATCCATGAAGAAGCCGTAGTTGCCCCATTGCGTGGCCGCGTGGGGCATGGCACCATTGGATCCCACACATGAGAGCGGCTTCCAGGGATCACGGTGTTCTCGCAGCGCCACCCATGCGCTGGGTGAGGTCTTTTCTGTGACCCCCATGAACTTGGCTGCCCACTTGAAGGGGGCAATCAGGTCCGTGCGCGGGGCGTCGGAAGACGTGCGCATGAGTTGCTGTACGACTCGCAGGTACACCGGGTGTTTGTTGAGCGTGTTGTACACGCCCCACCACACAAGTTCGGGGGTACAGGTCTGATGCTCGTAGGCTTCCCATGCGGTGGGGATGTAACGCCAGTACAGGAGTGGGTAATCGTACCAACCGCACATGGGACAAGCCGGGTGATTCATGTAAATAACTCCCTCGCCATCGGGGTACATCAAGTTTAGGGATACACCTATTCCCAACGCAAGGGCGTAGTTGCTGATCTCTCGCCGCTCCCAAGGGGCGAAGGTCGTGGGTCCGGTTTGTTGCATCAGTGGCTTTAGCAAGCGTCCATTGCTATCGGAGAACGCCTGGTAGTGCCAAAGTGCCACTTTATTGGCGTAGTCTATCCACAGTTCACTGGTCAGACCGGCGTTTCGTAAAATGTTCAGGTCTGCACTTTCGGCAGCTGCGCGCGTTTCGCCGTAGATACCGGTACCGATGGCCACGAATTCCAACCGCGGGTCGTTCTTGTATCGCTGTCCTAAGCGCATAATGAGTTCGCGATACCGAGCCTGGAAGAGAGGCGAGATGTAGTTTGGTATCGCCTTCCAGGTACGTCCTGTAGCCGGGCACCGATAGCCCAGGTTGCGACGCAACGCTGTTTGGGTGTTGTTTCGAATGTAGGCAGGAAGTTCTACGTCGCCACCACAACCTCCACCAAAAACGTTGATAAAGAGAGCTCCCCGCAATCCATAGGCCGATATCTTGTTCAGCCAATTGTCAATGACCGAGAAGTTATATCGTCCTTTTTGAGGTTCCAGAGCAGCCCAACTGAATGTAGCCAAGGAGCCTGCCGTCCCAAAAGCACCTGGGTTGTGTCCACGATAATCGTATGCCATGTAGATGCCCGGTCTACGAATGTTCGTCCACCCGTCTGGACCTGGCGTGATGGTTCCTGTGGGAACCGGAATAGGTGTTGCCGGCGGTGGCGGCGGTAGCGGTGTCGAAGTTGTGGGTGGTGTAGGCGTAGGCACTGGCGTAGGCGTCCAGCGTGGAGTAGGTGTGGGCAATGGGGTGAAGGTCGGTGTGGGTGTTGGCGGTGGAGTGGGTGTGGGCAGGGGGCCACCCGCGGGCGCCCGGAAGGTCACCTCCAGCACAGGCCGCAAACTCACCGCAGGATACTCACTGCTCGCAAACCGATACTGCACCTGCGCCCCCGTGCTGAACCCTTGCAATACCATCCCATAATTCGTGTGCGGATTCTCCATCCACTCCCGCACTATCCCCGTCACATCCAACTCCATCCAACGATATACCTTGTCGAACAACACCTCCCCGCCTGGAGCGGATGCCCGGTCAGCCTTCCCCAATGCC
>JALWHQ010000461.1 GCA_026983525.1 Anaerolineae bacterium
AACACTTCTTTCCGCTTAGAAGGTTCTTTTAAAATTAACAACCTATCTATTATCTCCACATTTGGGTCATTTTTATTTTCGATAATATCTAAAATCCATTTACCATCTTTTTCATGCTCCTTAGACTGTAATTTGTAACCTATGAAACTTTTCTTCTCATCATATAGTGGCTCTAAATGTAGAGGTGAATACTCATCTAATATCATCTTTTTAAATTGATTGTCTGAGGATAATATATGATACGCCCTTTCAAAGGTAAATACTTTTTGAATCTTTCCGACCCAGACAATTTTTCTAATTTTTTCTGGATTATTTCCATTTACGCCTATAATATATAGGTTTTCAGAAGACACATCTGCTTCATCTGAATTTTTCAAATACATTTTATATAATTCCTTTCTCAAACGTTTTTTACAGGGTCCAAAGAAAATCAAATTTTTATTTACTTCATATGGAACCACACATTCTACAGCATTAGGGTTTTTTGATGCAGCTACCACGTAAATGAATACCTTCATCATCTCTCCTTAAGAAAATATACTGTAAACTGTGCTTTAGTATAAAACTAAAGTTTTGCAACACTTAACAGGGGATAACTCAAGACTGAAGCTAAATACCTCTCCCTCTCCGCCTCAACTCTCTCAAGATTCCTGAGTTCCTCCAACTTCAACTCCCTACCCCAAATCCAATCCCTTGTGCACCAGCTCCTTGCTAAACTCAGCTCCCCACATAAAGCCTTCCTCATCGCTGATACCACCCTCCTGAGAAAAACTGGCTCCAGTTGAATTACTTGGGTCTGTCCAAGATATTGTGCGACGATGCTTGAGGTTCTCTCCTTTTCCTGATGACAGGCTTGTTCTGTTCCTGCTCCGAAACTTGATAGGAGATGGCTCACGTTGTGCAAAAGTTTAGTATATATAAAACTTAAGAATAAGGAAAAACGGGAATAGGGAGGTGAGCGATGAAGGCTGTATATATGGCAGATGTTGGAGATGGACTCTGCCTTTCTATTAAAACTATATTTGGAAATTTCATTCAAATTGATTGTGGTAGTCTTAGTCAAGGGAAAATTCAAGGAGCTAAAACTGCTGCATATGGCCTGAAAAGAATATATAATAATTACAACATATCACCAGAGATTTTTATTCTTTCACATTTCCATATAGACCACTATAATGGTTTATTATACATTTCATCTAATAATAAATGGGGATATCACCCTCTTCTAAAAATAAAAGAAGTATTTTTCCCCAAAATTCCTGAATTTAAGAAAAAAAGAGAATTTATTGAAGCTTTGTTTACTATTAATTTATTTATATTTGGCAATGAAACAGGCATAATGGAGTATGATTTTCTGAAAGCTATCTCTAAAGTAAATAAAACAAGTTTTAGATATAAAGCCTTATCGCAAGGTGATAAAA
Organism: Anaerolineae bacterium; assembly: GCA_026983525.1. Lineage (GTDB taxonomy): Bacteria > Chloroflexota > Anaerolineae > JAADDB01 > JAADDB01 > S141-23. The sequence goes on from JALWHQ010000461.1 coordinate 1,422, forward strand.
TAAAGATCAAAGGTTCTGTCTTTGAAATAGTTTGGCCTCCTAAGCAAATAAAGGAAGAGGAAATATTAAAAAAGGTGGATAAAGCATTAAATGTTTTTTATATTGCCTTAGAAAAACATCAAAAATTAAGAAATTTATATAGAAAAATAAAAGAAGGGGGAGTATTTGAAAAATTGGAAAAAACAGAAGAAGGAAGACATGAACTTGAAGATTGGAACTATTCAGAAATCAATGACATGGAGAACATGGTAAGTTATTTAGGAACAAAAAAGACTATCCCGTCCTTGGTACGCAAAGCGAATAAAAGTCTTAGAGATATTGCAAATCATTTGTGTTTAGCTTTTTTTGAAGACAACAGAATTTTATTTATGGGTGATGTAGAAGGCTACGAAATAAAGCAAATAGTTAGGTATTTGATAAGTAGGGATAGAAAGTATTTTCATATTTTTATTCCACCACATCATGGCACTCATTGGCATAAAGACTTAGAAAGTATTTATTGGAATTTTGTGCTTTGTTCAAATGGTCCCAAGCTGTGTGGCAAGATGAATCCAAATTTTAAGTCCAAGTTAACGTTTTCAACATGTATTCATGGAGATATAATCATATCTATATAAAACCATGTAGGGAGTTTCCTGAAAAAAACCCGTGTGAGCGAGCAATAGAGCTAACCTGATAAACAACAAGAAGTCAAGGGAGGGTGACGGGACTCGAACCCGCGACATGGGGATCCACAGTCCCCCGCTCTACCGGCTGAGCTA
>JALWHQ010000462.1 GCA_026983525.1 Anaerolineae bacterium
ACTCACATCCCCCGTCCGTTGGACCGACACCGTGCGTTACATGGCCGAACGCGGCGTGGACACTTTGGTGGAAATCGGGCCCAAGGACGTGCTGACCAAACTCGCCAAGCGCATCGACCGCAAACTCGCCCGCATCACCTTGGGCACGGCCGAATCCCTGCAAGCCTACCTGGCCAAGAACGCATAACCTCTGCGCCGCCAAGGCACGCACTGGGCATCACATCAGGCAGTGAAAATCGCAAACGGGAGAACCCACCTATGCGCGGATTGAAAGGAAAAGTCGCTCTCGTAACCGGCGCCTCGCGCGGCATTGGTCGCGCCATCGCCATTCGCCTGGCCGAGGAAGGGTGCCGGGTCGTCGTGAACTACAACCGCAGCGCGGACGCGGCCCAGGAAGTCGTCGACACCATCAAGGCCAACGGTGGCGAGGCCATCGCCATCCAGGCGGACGTCTCCCAGTTCGCCGAGGCCCAACGTCTCGTAAAGGAGGCCCGGGCCGCCTTTGGTCGCATCGACATTTTGGTGAACAACGCGGGCACAACGCGCGACAACCTGCTCGCCCTGATGAAGGAACAGGAATGGGACGACGTCATCAACACAAACCTGAAGTCGTGCTATAATGTGACGAAAGCCGCGCTACGGGGCATGATGAAACAGCGGTCGGGCCGTATCATCAACATCACATCAGTCTCAGGACTTATAGGCTTGCCTGGACAGACGAACTATTCCGCGTCGAAGGCGGGTATCATCGGCTTTACCAAGGCTCTGGCTAAGGAAATCGCGCCCCGCAACATCACGGTCAATGCGGTTGCACCGGGCTACGTGCCCACGGCATTGACGGAAAACCTGCCGGACGAGATGAAGAAGTACTTCCTGGACATGATACCCCTGGGGCGTCCGGCCAAGCCAGAAGAAATCGCCGCGGCGGTTGCATTTTTGGCGTCAGAGGATGCCTCCTACATTACCGGGCAGGTCCTGGTTGTGGATGGTGGCCTGGTTATGTGAACCTTTGGGAAGGGAAAAAGGACGGACGGGGAAGACGCATGAATGAAACTATCGGCCGCGTCACAATCGCCCCGCGTGTATTGGTGACCATTGTGCGGTACACCGTGCTGGCTCAGCCGGGGGTGGCCCGCCTGAGCGAGACCGTGCCTGCGCGCCCCGTCCGCTTTCGCGGTAAGGCCGCCACCAGCCCGGGCATCGCCGTGTTGGTGGACAAGGGTCGCGTCACGGCCGAGGTGCACGTTATCGCGGACGGAACAATCAACGCACGTGTGCTGGGCGAGAACCTTCAGCAGGCTGTCCGCAACGCACTGGAAGACATCGTTGGCATGCCGGTGGACGCTGTCCATGTGTACATTGACAACGTCGAACTGGTGCCTTCCCCCAAAACATCGACATGAAACCGCGACAACGAGCGCGTATGCTTGCGCTTCAAGCCCTCTTTGAAATCGACAGCGTAAACCACCCAGCGGAAGAGGTGGTACGTCGCCGCTTACAAACCCATCCCTTGCCCCCGCCTGCCGCTCAACTCATGCAAGACTTGGTGTACGGCGTATTGAAGCACCGGGAACAGTTAGATGCTCTCATTGCCCGGCACGCGCCTGAGTGGCCTGTAGACCAATTGGCTCTTGTCGACCGTAACATTCTGCGTATGGCCATATGGGAACTCACCGCGCCGGATATGGACACCCCTGTACGCGTGGTGATTAACGAAGCCGTCGAATTGGCCAAACTGTTCGGCTCAGACAGCACCCCCCGCTTTGTGAACGGTGTCTTGGGTGCGATCGTCCGTACCTTAGGTTTGGACAGTGAGCGGCCAACGGACAAGAAACGGGCCGCAGCCAAAAAGCAGCCACAAAATACATAGGTAGGGAACGCCTGTCCATGAGGGACGAGGCACGCGGTCTTGCAGTTTGACCCCTCATTGGGAAAGACCCAAGAAGGGGCGCAAGTAATTCTGTTTCGGACAAGGAGGTCCACGAGCAATGGAGCGCGAACGTGTACTCATCATGGGGGCAGCAGGGCGCGACTTTCACAACTTCAACGTCGTGTTTCGCGACAATTCCCACTACGAAGTTGTTGCCTTCACCGCTACCCAAATCCCCAACATTGAAGGGCGCATGTATCCCCCCGAACTTGCCGGCCCCCTCTACCCCGACGGAATCCCCATTTATCCTGAGGAGGACCTGGAGCGCCTCATTCGCGAGCACCATATCGACACCGTGGTCTTCGCCTACAGCGACGTCTCCCATGAGTACGTGATGCATCGCGCCTCGCGCGCGCTGGCTGCCGGCGCGGACTTCGTCCTGTTAGGGCCGGAGCGCACCATGCTCAAGGCGGATATCCCCGTCATCGCCGTGTGTGCCGCGCGCACGGGCAGTGGAAAGTCCCAGACCACCCGTTACGTCTCCGACATCCTGCGCGAACGAGGCTACCGGGTGGCCGTCGTGCGTCACCCCATGCCCTACGGTAACCTGGTCAACCAGGTGGCCCAGCGGTTTGCCTCTTATGAGGACTTGGACCGATACGAATGCACCATCGAGGAGCGGGAGGAGTACGAACCCCACCTGGACCGGGGGAACATCGTCTTCGCCGGTGTGGACTACGCGCGCATCCTGAAAATGGCCGAAAAGGAAGCCGACGTCATTCTGTGGGATGGGGGGAACAACGACCTGCCGTTCTATCGCCCCGACCTGCACATTGTCGTCGTCGATCCCCTGCGCGCCGGCCACGAGCGCCGTTACCATCCCGGGGAAGCCAACGTGCGCATGGCCAACGTCATCGTCGCCAACAAAATCGACACGGCGTCGGCGGAAGACGTGCGTCGGGTGCGCGAGAGCGTGCGGGCGCTGAACCCGAACGCCACCATCGTCGAGGCAGCCAGCCCCATCTTCGTACAGGATCCGGCGGCCATTCGCGGCAAGCGGGTGCTGGTCATTGAGGACGGCCCCACCCTCACCCACGGGGAGATGCCCTTTGGCGCGGGTGTGGTCGCCGCGCAGAAGTTTGGCGCCGCGGAACTGGTCGACCCGCGGCCGTACGCGGTGGGCTCCATCCGGGACACCTTCGCCAAGTATCCCCACATCGGACCCCTGCTTCCGGCCATGGGCTACGGCAAAAAGCAAATTGCCGAATTGGAAGCCACCATCAACGCCACTCCATGCGACCTGGTCCTTGTCGCCACACCCATCGACATCCGCCGCGTGGCCGACATTCGCCACCCCACCGACCGCGTGCGCTACGAGTTACAGGTCATCGGGCAGCCCACCTTGCGGGACGTACTTGTCCTGGGATAGACGCACCGGGGGCATAGACTGGAGCAGCACCACGTAGAGCAGAATGGTCCAGGGCTACCGTTCCCTGACTTGTGGGCCTGCGTGCGGGTGCATTATACTTGACCATGATATGTATGCCCGTCTGAAACGGAGGAGCCCCATGCCCACATCGACTCTGGAAGAGCGGGTCACTGTGTTGGAAGTCGAAATGAGCGAGATCAAGCAGTTGGTTGCAGAGTTGGCGCGGGCACAAATGCGCACCGAAGAGGAATTGCAGCGCCTTTCAGCGGAGATGCGTGAGTTCAAGGAAGAGATGCGCGCGTTCAAAGATGAGATGCGCGCCTATCAAGAGCGGGCGGATCGCGAGCGCCGCGAGATGAATCGGCGGTGGGGGGAACTGGCGAATAAGATGGGCACGCTGGCCGAGGACATGGTCGCACCCAACGTGCCCCGCATCCTCCACGACCTGACCGGGTGCAAGGAAGAGGAGATGGAGTTCTTCGCCGTGCGCGTGCAGAAGCGGCACGCACACGACCGCCACCGCTCCAGAGAGTTCGACGTGGTCGCGGTGTGTGGCGAGTACGTGCTCATCAACGAGACGAAGAGCACCCTGCGCGCCGAGGACGTGGACGCTTTCATCCGCGTGCTGCAGGAAATTCGCGACTTCTTCCCCGAATACGGGGACAAGAAGTTCCTGGGACTCGTGTCCACCCTCTACATGAGGCCCGAAATCGCCCGCTATGCCGAGCGACAGGGTCTAATCGCCATGGGCTTCGGCAAGGAAACCTTCGAGGTCCTCAACAGCCCAGACTTCCGGCCGCGCACGTTCTGAGCGTTATAGCCCACAGTCCCCACCTCTGCCAGACTTCGGGACTCCGCCTCCCAGACCGCTCCCGGCAATCCCGCTTACACGGTTTGCCACCTGCAAGAGAGAAGCCGATAATACCCTCTAACCGATGTTGGAGGAGGATCCCCCATGCCACGACCGTTTCGCCAGATGCCGCCCCACGGGGGCACGCTGATCGACCGCGTGCTGCGCGGTGAACTGCGGGAAGCCGCGCTGGAACGCGCCCGCACCCTGCCTAAAATTTACCTGGATCGCGTGCGCGTCTCCGACCTGGAACTGATCGCGGTGGGCGCGTACAGCCCCCTCACGGGCTTCATGAATGCCGAGACGTATGAAACCGTGGTAGAGGACATGCGCCTGCCCAACGGTCTCGCCTGGACCATTCCCATCGTGCTGCCCGTGGAAAAGGAAGTAGCCGACGGGCTGAGGGTGGGCCAGGAGGTTGCCCTGGTCGAGCGCACCGAGACGGGCGCCGACCACATCATGGGCATCCTGGAACTGGCCGAGAAGTTCGAGTACGACAAGGCACGCGAGGCCAAGAAGGTCTACCGCACCACCGAGGATAAGCACCCAGGCGTGGCGCGCGTCTACCGCCAGGGCGACGTCTACCTAGCCGGGGACATCTGGCTGCTCAATCGCCCGAGCAAGATCGAGTTCCCCGAACTGCGCCACGACCCCGCGGAGACGCGGCGCATGTTCGCCGCGCGCGGCTGGCGCCGCGTAGTCGCGTTCCAGACGCGCAACCCCATCCACCGCGCGCACGAGTACATCCAGAAGGTGGCCCTGGAAATCGTGGACGGCCTCTTCCTCCACCCCCTGGTGGGGGAAACGAAGAAGGACGACATCCCCGCGGACGTGCGCATCAAGAGTTACCAGGCCATCCTGCGGGACTACTACCCGCCCGACCGCGTGTTGCTGGGCGTCTTCCCCGCGGCCATGCGCTACGCGGGCCCGCGCGAGGCCGTATTCCACGCCATTTGCCGCCAGAACTACGGCTGCACGCACATGATCATCGGCCGCGACCACGCGGGCGTGGGCAACTACTACGGCACCTACGACGCCCACTACATCTTCGACGAGTTCCTGCCCCACGAACTCGCCATCCAGCCCCTCTTCTTCGAGCACGCGTTCTACTGCACCAAGTGCCAGGCGGTCACCACCCGCAAGACCTGCCCGCACGACGAGAAGTACCACATCTACCTGAGCGGCACCCAGGTGCGCAAGATGCTGGAAGAGGGCATCCCCCTGCCCGAGGAATTCACGCGGCCTGAGGTCAGTCGCATCCTCATGGAAGCGGTGCAGGAGCGCAAGCGCCAGGAGGCCGCAGCGGGAAAATAGAAGCGCCCGCGGTCCGCGGGGCCGCGGGCGGCCTCCCCAAGCGCAAGGTGTTCGTCATCGGGCTGGACTGCGCGGACCCGCGCCTGGTGTTCGAGCAGTGGCGCGATGACCTGCCCACCCTGCGCCAACTCATGGAGGAGGGGGAATACGGCCGCCTGCAGTCCTGTGAGCCCCCCATCACCGTGCCCGCCTGGTCGGTCATGCTCTCAGGGAAAGATCCCGGCGAACTGGGCGTGTACGGCTTCCGCAACCGCGCGGACTACTCCTACGAGCGAATGCAGATTGCCTCCTCACTTTCGATCAAGGCCCCGCGCGTGTGGGACATCCTCGGGCAACACGGGCTACGCTCCGTCGTGGTAGGCGTGCCCCAAACGTATCCCGTGCGCCCGATCAACGGTTGGCTGGTGTCGTCCTTTCTCACGCCGCCGGGCGCGCGGCAGTGGACCTACCCCGCTTCCCTGGCCGAAGAAATCGACGACGTGCTCGGGGGCGAGCCCTACGAGTTCGACGTGACCCACTTCCGCACCGAGAACAAGGACGAACTCCTGGACAACATCTACCGCATGACCCGCAAGCGCTTTCGGGTGCTCCACTACCTGCTCGACAAGCCGTGGGACTTCTTCATGTTCGTGGAGATGGGGGTGGACCGCATCCACCACGGCATGTGGAAGTACATGGATCCCGCGCACCCCAAGCACGTGCCCGGCAATCCTTACGAGAACGCCATCCACGACTACTATGTCTACCTGGACGGAGAAATCGCCCGCCTGCTGGACAGGCTCGATAAGGACACGGTGGTGATGGTGGTGAGCGATCACGGCGCGCGACCCATGATGGGGGGCTTCGCCATCAACGAGTGGCTGATTCGCGAGGGCTACCTGGTGCTGCACGAGTACCCCGACCGCATGGTGCCGCTGGAGAAGGTGGCCGTGGACTGGTCACGCACAACGGCCTGGGCTGCCGGGGGCTACCACGGACGCATCCACCTGAACGTAAAGGGCCGTGAGCCCCAGGGCACCATCCCCCCGTCAGACTACGAGAAAGTGCGCGACGAATTGAAGGCCAAACTGGAGGCCATGGTCGATCACGAGGGCAAGCCCATGGGGAACGTGGTGCGCAAACCCGACGAAATTTACAAGACCGTCAACAACATTCCGCCTGACCTGATCGTGTACCTGGGCAACCTGGCCTGGCGATCGGTGGGCAGCGTGGGGCTACGCCGTCTGTACACGTTCGAGAACGACACCGGGCCCGACGACGCCAATCACGACTGGGAGGGCATCTACATCCTCTGGGATCCACGCCAGCGGTTGAACGGCGAAGAAAAACACCCCCTGCCAATTGCCCACATCCGAGACATAATCCTCGAAATCTTGGGGCTCCGTGTACAATAAGGGCCGAGGACGAAAGTGCGACCACACATCTGATTCGGCATCGAGGTGGAAACCATGACGAAACCGCGCGTCTTTCTCACGCGCACCATCCCAACAAAAGGGCTGGAGATGATTCGGGAAGTGGCCGACGTGGACATCTGGCCCGATGAACTCCCCCCACCCTACGAGGTGCTGCTGGAAAGGGTGAAAGGCATCGATGGCCTTCTGTCCATGGTCACCGACCGCATCGACGCCCGCCTTATGGACGCGGCCGGATCATCCCTAAAAGTGATCAGCCAGTACGCGGTGGGGTATGACAACATCGACGTGGTCGCGGCGACCGCGCGCGGCATCCCCGTGGGACACACCCCCGGCGTCCTCACGGAGGCCACCGCGGACATGGCCTGGGCGCTGATTCTGGCGGCCGCACGCCGCGTCGTCGAAGGACACATGTACGTCAAGGCCGGCCGCTGGAAGACGTGGCATCCCACGCTCCTCCTGGGCATGAGCGTTTACGGCGCGACCCTGGGCATTGTGGGCTTTGGCCGTATCGGTCAGGCGGTGGCCCGCCGCGCACGCGGGTTCGACATGCGGGTCCTGGCCTACACGCGCTCCCCGTCCCCAGAGGTTGCCCAAAACCTGGGCGTGGAACTCGTGGGCGACCTGGAGACCCTGCTGCGTGAGGCCGACATTGTCAGCCTGCACGTGCCCTTGACTGAGGAGACGCGCCATATGATCGGGGAGCGCGAACTAAACCTGATGAAGCCCACGGCCATCCTGGTGAACACCGCGCGCGGGCCGGTCGTCGACCCGGACGCGCTCTACCGCGCGTTGAAGGAAAAGCGCATCGCCTACGCGGCCCTGGACGTGACCGAGCCCGAGCCGTTGCCCGCGGATAGTCCCCTGCTCACCCTGGACAACATCGTCGCCACCCCGCACCTGGGCAGTGCCACCGTGCAGGCCCGTACCGCGATGGCAGAAATTGCGGCCCGCAACCTGATCGCCGGCCTGCGCGGGGAACGCCTCCCTTATTGCGTGAACCCGGAAGTTTACGAGAGGCGAGATTAGCCATGGGCAAACGAAAACGAACGCCCCACCCGATTGTGGCCATTGTGGGGCGGCCGAATGTGGGCAAATCAACGCTGTTCAACCGGCTGATCGGCGAGCGCCGGGCGATCGTCGAGGATAGGCCCGGCACAACGCGCGACCGACTGTACGGGGAGAGCACCTGGGGCGGCCGCGAATTTATCGTCGTGGACACGGGCGGCCTGGAGATCATTCCCCAGACCAAGGACGGCCGTTTCAAGGCCCGTCCCCTGGCGGAGGACTCGCGCGCGTTCATCCGCGAAATGCAACAGCAAGTCAGCGCGGCCATCCAGGAGGCCGATGTCATCGTCTTCCTGACCGACGTCACCGAGGGGGTGACGACCGCAGATCGCCAGGTGGCAGAACTTCTGCGTACCCAAAACAAGCCGGTCATCCTGGCCGTGAACAAGGTGGATAATAAAGACCGCCTGGCGGGCATGTACGAGTTCTACCAGTTGGGCCTGGGGGATCCCATCCCCATTTCCGCGCTGCACGGTACGGGCACGGGAGAATTGTTGGACGCCATTGTGGCCGCGCTTCCACCCCTTCCTGCAGAGGAGGAAGAGGAGGAGGAAACAGTTCACGTGGCCATTGTGGGCCGCCCTAACGTGGGCAAGTCGAGCCTGCTCAATCGGTTGGTGCGGGAGGAGCGGGCCATTGTCAGCGACATTCCGGGCACGACGCGCGACGTCATCGACACGGAGGTGCGCTGGGAGGGCAAACGCTTTGTCTTCCTGGACACGGCGGGCATCCGCCGCAAGGGGCGCATCGAGCGCGGGGTGGAGTACTACAGTGTGCTGCGCGCCATGCGGGCCATGGAACGCAGCGATGTGGTCTTGCTGGTCATCGATGCCACGGAAGGCGTCACCGAGCAGGATGCCCACATCGCGGGCTACGCGCTCGACCGCTTCCGCAGCATCGTCATCGTCGTCAACAAGTGGGACCTGGTGGAGAAGGACGCCCACACGATGGTGGAGTACACCAGGCGCATTCGCCACGCGCTGAACTTCATCGACTTCGCGCCCATTGTGTTCATCTCGGCCAAAACGGGCCAGCGCGTGTCGCGCATCTTCCCCCTGGTCGAACACGTCTACCAGGAGCGATTTGTGCGCCTGCCCACCAGCAAGTTGAACCGCATCGTGCAGGCGGCGCTCACGGAGCACACGCCCCCCATCAAGGGAACGCGGCAACTGCGGCTTTACTACGTGACCCAACCTGCCGTCGATCCTCCCACCTTCGTCTTCTTCGTCAACGATGCCGAACTGGTGCATTTCTCCTATCAGAGGTACCTGGAGAACAAGATTCGCGAGCAGCATCCTTTCGACGGCACCCCCCTGCGGCTGGTGTTCAAGAGCCACGAGGGGAGGAGGAAGAGGAAAAGGTGAGGAGGGGTGCAGGGAGGGCCGGCTGTTCAATGCGCACTGCGTAACGATTGATGATTAAGGGGAATTATTCCAGGCGGCGGAGGGTAACGCGACCAGTGTCCGGTTGCCACAGCGCATAGCAGACGCCCGGCCCGTCGAAGGGACGTCCTACGCTCCCTACGCCCACGATATAAAGGTGGCCGTCCTCAATGGAGAACTCGGGCGCGCTGAGCGCGCGCTCA
>JALWHQ010000463.1 GCA_026983525.1 Anaerolineae bacterium
CGTAGGCCTCCCGCTGGCCGATTAGCCGCCCGGTGGGGTGAGCCAGGATGTGCACATAAGGATTTTCGACGGCGCGAAGAATCCGCTCGGTCATTTGCCCGGCATCCATCTTGAAACCGGAATGGATGGAGACGAGAACGATGTCGAAGGCAGCGAGCACATCGTCAGGGTAGTCAAGCGTCCCGTCGGGGTGGATGTCCACTTCCGCGCCCGAGAGCACCCGAATGTCGTCAAACTCCTGGTTGACGGCCTCTATCTCTTTCTGCCGCTCCCACACCTCATCGACGCTCATGCCCCCTGCCACTCGTACCCGGGGGGAGTGGTCGGTGACGGCGATGTACTCGTAACCCAGTTCGCGGGCGGCTAAGGCCAGTTCGCGAATGGTGTTCGCTCCATCGCTCCACTTGCTGTGCATTTGGAGGTCGCCCCGAATGTCCTTCATTTCCACCAGGGTGGGCAACTTCCCTTCCAGGGCCAGTTCGATCTCGCCTCGGTCCTCCCGCATCTCGGGGGGAATCCATTGCATCCCGAGAACTTCGAAGACGTCGTCCTCCTCCTCGCCCGCGATGCGCTCGTCCCCGCGGAAGATGCCGTATTCGTTGATCTTGAGCCCGCGCTCTCGGGCAATGGTGCGAATTTTGATGTTGTGGGCCTTGGAGCCGGTGAAGTAGTGGAGGGCCGCGCCGTAACTCTCGGCAGGAACCACGCGCAGGTCAACCTGGAGCCCGTTGTGTAGAACGACGCTTCCCTTGGTGTCCCCGGCAGCCAGAATTTCCCGCACCTGGGGAAAGTGGACAAAAGCCTGAATGGTGGCTTCCCCATCGTCGGCGATGGTGAGGATGTCGATGTCGCCCACCGTTTCCTTCATCCGACGGGCAGAGCCGGCGATGACGACACGCGATGTGCCGGGGAGTTGGGAGATCTGCTGGGCGATTTCTTCGGCGATGGGCAAGGCGCGGCCGAGGGGCATCCGTTCCTTGCTTGCTTCGTACATGGCCAGGCCGCGGCGGATGTTTTCCACGGTCTTGGCACCCATGCCCGGTAAGCCCTGGATTTTTCCGGCATCGAGCGCGTGGCGCAGGTCTTCCAGGTCGGTGATTCCCAAATGTTCGTGAAGAAGACGAACGCGCTTCGGGCCAAGGCCGGGAATGTGAAGGAGTTCGATAAGGCCGGGTGGAACCTGGGAGACCACTTCCTCGTACTTCGCCATGCGCCCTGTGCGCAGGAACTCGCGTATCTTCTCCGCCAGGTCCTTGCCAATGCCGGGAAGTTCCTCCAGTTTGCCCTCAGCCGCGACGTCCGCGACATTGCGGTCGAGATCACGGATGGTGCGGGCGGCATTCCGATAGGCACGGATACGGTACGGGATGTCGCCCTGCAATTCGAGCACGTCGGCAATGGTGTCGAACATGTCGGCGATGGTTTCGTTCACATCTCGCGTGGCCATCATACCTCCTCCTTTCGCGCCCCCTTCGATTATAGCCCAACCGGGATGAGCAAGAAAGCCCGCGTCTTCCCAACCGGTCCTCGGTAACCTCTTGGCCCCGAGTGCCGTCATATTTTTATGAGAGCCATGATAAAAATTTGCGTCCCCCACGGAACCCGTGTACAATGGAGGGGCGTCGATGATGGACGATTATCTATCGTCCATCGTCCATCGTCTTTTCAGAGGGAGGAACCCATGCGCGTTGCGCTGATCAACCCGAAGTTTCGATTGCCCATCGACACGCGAACCACGCCCCACCTGGGGCTCGCTTACCTGGGCGCGGTCTCGGAGGAGGCGGGCTACGATGTCCGCATCTTCGACATGGACGTGGAGGACCAGCGCCTGGAGGACTTCATCCAGGAGTTTCGGCCCCACGTGGTGGGGATTACGGCTAACACCCCGCAGGTGATGCAGGCCTGGCGCACGGCCAAGCGCATCAAGGCCGTGCACGACGTGCCCATCGTCCTCGGCGGGCCCCATGTCAGCGTGCTGCCCGAGGAGTCGGTGGAAAAGCCGTATGTGGATTTCGTCGTGCGGGGGGAGGGCGAGGCGACCTGGTTGGAGATCTGTCAGAAGGTGGAGGATTTCCTCAAGGATCAGCCCGAGTTCAGCACGAAGGCGCTGATGGATCCCGAGAAGGGGATCTGGGATCGGGTATTGGGGATTACGTATAAGACGAGCGACGGGCAGATTCACACCAACCCCGAGCGCCCTCCCATCAAGGACTTGGACAGTTTGCCCTGGCCCGCGTACCACCTGTTCAAAATGGACCGCTATACCAACCTGCAGCCCGCCACCGACCACGTGGACGGCGCGCGTTCCTTCTCCATCCTGACCAGTCGCGGATGCCCGTACCGCTGTACTTTCTGCTCCCAGTCGATTATGCCCATCAAGTGGCGGGCTCGCTCGCCCGAGAACGTGCTCGAAGAGTGGCGACATCTGGTCGTGGACCTGGGCGCGCAGGAGATCGGCGTGCTGGACGATTCGGCCAACATCCGCATGGATCGGCTGATGAAACTGGCCGACCTGCTCATCGAGAACCGCCTGAACCACGTGCCCTGGATTTTCGTGAACGGCATTCGCGCCAACCTGGCCACCAAGGAGTTCCTGGCTCACTTGAAGCGGGCGGGGTTGAAGCGCCTGGCCTTTGGCGTGGAAACGGGCGACCCCGAAATCTTGCTCAGCATCGACAAACGCATCGACCACGACACCATCCGCCAGGCCTTCAAGAACGCCAAGGAGGTGGGGCTGGAGACCATCGGCTTCTTCATCATTGGTCTGCCTGGGGACACGCGGGAGACGATGGAGAAGACCATCCAGTTCGCCATCGAAGTCGACCCCATGATTGCCAACTTCAGCATGATGACGCCCTACCCCGGCACCATCGTGTACGAGATCATCAAACAGCAGGGGCGGCTCCTCGTCGACTCCTGGGAGGACTATGTTTTCTTCGACAACAAGGCCCGCTTCGAGATGGGCGAATTGACTGCCGAGTTGATGGAGGAGATGTTCCGCAAAGCCTATCGGCGCTTCTACTGGCGGCCCAAGTACATCTTGCGGGCCATCCGCCGTAAGGACTTCTGGCTCAACTTCGGGCGGAACCTGCGCATCGCCTACCGCACCGTCTTCCCGCGCAAGGAGAAAACCGAACTCCGCCGCCAAATCGAAGCCGACGCCGTACCGATTTAGGGGAAAGGGTAAAACTGAGGACGCGCAAGTGGAGCCTAAGCCGCTCGTCTACGTGGAAACCACCATCATCAGTTACTTGGTCGCCCGTCCAAGTCGGGACCTGATTGTTGTTGCTCATCAAAGGCTTACACAGGAATGGTGGGAAATAGCCGAAACGCTCTATCAGTTAGTGATATCTGAGCAGGTTATCCAGGAAATTACAGCAGGAAACTCCAAACTCGCAGCCAAGAGACTAAAAGTAATCGAGGAACTGCCCATATTGGAACTGACAGACGAAGCGTTACGCCTGGTCAGGTTATTCTTATACAAAGGGGTAATCCCTGAGAAATCGGTCAATGATGCCTTTCACATTGCAATTGCTGCTGTGCACGGAGTTGACTATCTGGTGACGTGGAACTGTCGTCACATCGCCAATGCCAGATTGCGTCCCAAGATTGAAGAGATAACTCGGTCAATAGGATATGAGCCACCGATTATCTGTACTCCCGAAGAATTACTGGAGGACGCATCATGAAGGATCCCGTGGTAGAGGAAGTACGCAAAGTTCGTGAAGCGTATGCAGCCCAGTTAGGATACGATCCTGAACGCATATTTCAAGATCTGAAAGAGAGAGAGGCCCAAGAGAGACGGAGAGGACGACGTATCGTTCGTTTCCGTCCGCGCCCCGCTCGTGTAAGGCCAAATCAGCCTGCTGAACCTGTGCAAGGAGCGAAGAACATAAAAGCATAAGAGAACGTTCGGAAACTTGTCTATATCGACCCTTCGGCCCTTACCCCCACCTCTCGCAGATGAGCAGAACGAGTAGGCTGGCGGATGAGGAGGGGGTGAGGGCATGAAGAGCACAGATTTCCGTCGAAAGGTATGAGGGCCTGTCCATGACACGATATACGTTTCCTGTGGTCATCGAAAAGGACGAAGACGGTTACTTTGCCTACTGCCCTACCCTGCAGGGCTGCTATACCCAGGGCGACACTTACGAAGAAGCCCTGGCCAACATCCGCGACGCCATCCACCTCCACCTGATGGACAGGTTTATCGAGGAAATGCCAAGATCACAGGTCAATCGTTAATCGTTACGCATCACGCATCACGCATTACGCATCACGTATCACGCATCACGCATCACGCCGACCAACAACTCGAGCCAACCTACTATAGACAGGAGAACCCACCCATGCGAATCGCATTCATTGGCCCGAAGTGGAACGAACTGGTAAACAGTTACCCATCCCTGGGGCTCGGGTATCTGGCCGCGGTGGCCGAGCAGGAGGGCCACGAGTGCGCCATCTTCGACTTCGGTCTGCGACCCGAGGTGCCCGTGGAGGAGGACGTCAAGGCCGTGCTTGACTTCAAGCCCGACCTGGTGGCCTTCACCTCCATGACCACCTCCTACTACAGCGTCGAGCAGGCAGCCCAACTCATCAAGGATGCCCTGGGAGTCCCCATCATCATCGGTGGCCCTCACGCGACCACCCTGCCCGATGTGACGCTCGAGAACCCGAACATCGATTACCTGATTTATGGGGAGGGGGAACTGACCTGGCGCGCGTTCCTGCGCGCGTTCACCGCCCGTGACTTCCGCTGGGACCGCATTCCTGGCCTGTGGTTCAAGGACGAGGATGGCAACGTCGTCAACGGCGGCAACAGCCCCATGGTCAAGAACCTGGACGACATCCCCTTCCCGGCCCGCCACCTCTTCGAACTGGACGCCTACCCCCTCTACGCGCCCAACGGCGAGCGCATGATCACCATGATGTCCAGTCGCGGCTGCCCCTACGCCTGCTCTTTCTGCTTCAAGGGCATCGTGGGGCGCACCTACCGCCAGCGCAGCCCAGAGAACATCATCGCCGAGATCAAGGAAGTGGTCGAAAAGTACGGCACCCGCAACTTCTACTTCATCGACGACCTCTTCACCATCGACGTGCGGCGACTGGACAAGATCCTGGACAAAATGATCGAGGCGGACCTGGACATTCGCTGGCGGTGTCTGGCGCGCGTCGACCGCGTCAATCCCGACCTCCTGCGCAAAATGTACAAGGCAGGCTGCCGTCAAATCCACTACGGCATCGAGTCGGGCAACCCCGAAGTGCTGAAGCGCACGGCCAAGCACATCGATCTGGAACAGGTGCGGCGGGCCGTGGAATGGACCGAGGAGGCAGGTATCGCCAGCAAGGGCTACTTCATCCTCGGGCTTCCTGGTGACACCGAGGAAACGATCATGGAGACCATCGAATTTGCGGCCAGCCTCCCCCTCACCGAGGCCATGTTCTCCATCGCCACGCCCTTCCCTGGCACGAAACTGTGGGAGGAATTGCTGACCAAGCGGCCTGAGTTGAAGTACAACGCGGACTTCACCAAGGCGTACTACTATAACTCCTACACCTCCGAAATCGCGCCCTTCATGAACGTCTCCGAAGTGCCCGACCACGAACTGAGCAAGTACGCCATCCTCGCCCGACGGCGCTTCATGGAGGCCAAAGCCCGACGCACGTACCACAAAGCGTTCGGCCCCAAATTGGGCGAAATGCTCTGGAGGGTGAGCCGCAACGAGTCCATTCGGGCAGTCGGGCGCGGCCTGATGCACCTGGGGCTCTTCAAGCGGTTCAAGTACTACAAGACCATGGGAGAGGCGGAGTTGTGGTCATGAACAACGGGAACCGCGCCAACGGCGCTCGACGTCAACTCAGTGTGTGGGAGAAGGCGCAGCGCCGCATGAAATACTATCGCCTGCAGGCCCTCCAGCCCATCCGCTGGCTGGCCTATGAGACGGGACAGACTAAGTACGTCCCGCCACCCGACCGCATGTACATCGAGTCGACCAACATCTGCAACCTGAACTGCATCATGTGCCCGACGGGCCTGAAGCAGATCGTGCGGCCCAAGGGGTACATGGACTTCGACGTGTTCAAGCAGATTGTGGACGAGATGGCGCCCTGGGTGCGGGCCACAACCCTGCATATCTGGGGGGAACCCCTGCTGCACCCGCGTATTTTCGAGATGGTGGAATACTGCCGAAAGAAGGGCCTGCGCTCGGAGATCAGCACCAACGCCACGCTGCTCACCGAGGAGAAGTCCAAACGCCTGCTGGACGCGGGCCTCGACGCCATCTACCTGTCCATCGACGGCCTGCGCCCTGAGACGTATGAGAACATCCGCGTGCGCGCGGACTTCGAGCGCACCAACGCCAACATCCGCCGCTTTGTGGAACTCAAGGTAGAGGGGAACTATCCGACCTACGTCAACATCCAGATCATCAAGATGAAGCAGACCCTGGACGAAATTCACGACTTCGTGCGCGAGTGGAGCATCCCAGGGGTAGACCGCATCAACGTCAAGGCGTTCGACACCTGGGCGGGCCAGATCGACGAAATCGCCCAACTGAGCCCCAACGGGGAGAAACGCTTGCCCAAACGGTGGGCCTGCCCCAACCTGTGGTATCACGTCCACATCTACTGGGACGGCTCCATTGCCATGTGCGACCGCGATTTCAACCTGGCCTTTCCGCTGGGCAACGTGATCGACGAGGACGGAAAGGTGCGGGTGATGAAGAACTGGAACGGCCCGCTCATGCAGGAGTTGCGACGGCGCCACCTGGAGAATGACCTGGACGACGTGGTGCCCTGCAACACGTGCACCGAGTGGGCCTGGTGGAAGCCCGCGCCCTTCTTCGCCCAGGGCAACCGCCCTGCGGAGGAGAACACGCCTGTGCGTCTCAACGGCGACGGGCCCGTAGTCATCGGCCTTACCGAAGTTGAAAGTTAAAGGTTAAAAGTTGAAGGTTAAAGGTTAGGGGAGAAGAACGTCTCAAGATGAACAGTACCTCGCGTTTGGACGACTACTTTTAACCTTTAACCTGTAACCTTTAACCTACAACCTGTAACCCGTAACCATCTCAGGGGGTGAGCGATGAAGACGACGCTGCTCTATCCTGGTATCGCAGGATACGGCTTCAATTCACTGAGTCGAGGCATGGAGGCGGGGTGGATTTCCCACGGTCTGGCATCCATCAGCGCGGCCGCAAAGGCCGAGGGCTTTGAGATAGATCTCATCGACCTGCGCGCGCTCGAGAGTTGGGATCACTTCCGCGAGGAGTTCAAGAAGCGCGACCCCGACGTGGTGGGCATCACTATGATGTCCGTGGACTACAACCCCGTCATGCGCGCGCTGCAAATCATGAAGGAAGTCAAGCCCGAGGTCATCACCGTCGTGGGTGGACCTCACGTCACCCTGGCCCTGGACGATGCCCTGCGCATGCCCAACATCGATTACCTCGTCCTGCACGAGGGGGAGATCACCTTCCCCCGACTGTTGCACGCCATAGAGGAGGGGCGACCGCCCAGGCAGAAGGTGCTGCGGGGCATCACGCCCGACCTGGACAAGATCCCCTTCGCGGATCGCGACCTCTTCCTGGAGGAATGGCGCAAGTGGGGCTACACCCTGAACAGCCCCGAGGTGCCCTTCGTGAAGGAGTTGCCGCCGCCTTTCGTGACCATCATCGCAGGTCGCGGCTGCGCGTACAAGTGCTCCTTCTGCAAGCCAGGCGAAGACCTCATCTTCGGCAAGCGCGTGCGCCGTCGCTCCGTGGAGAACGTCATCGAGGAACTGAAGATGCTGCGCGACAAGTACAACTTCGCGTCCTTCATGTTCCACGACGACTGTCTGACCGAGGACCGCAACTGGGTGGTGGAGTTCTCACGGCGCTACAAGGAGGAAGGGTTCACCCAGCCCTTCTTCTGTCAATCGCGCGCGGACATCATCGTCCGTCACGAGGACATGGTCGCGCTCATGGCCGACGCGGGGCTGGCGGGCTACTTCATCGGCTTCGAGTCGGGCAACCAGCGTATTCTCAACTTCCTGCGCAAGGGCACCACGGTGGAGAAGAACATTCAGGCGGCCAAGATCTGCAAGAAGTACGGGCTGGCCATCTGGGCCAACTACATGTTGGGCATCCCCACCGAGACCAAGGAAGAGGTGATGGACACGGTGAACATGATTCGGGAGATCGACCCCGACTACTTCAGCCCGTCCTTCTTCACGCCTCACCCTGGCACGGATCTGTACGATTACGTGATGGAGCACGACCTGAGCCTGATTACCGACTACGACCAGTACCGCCGCAACCCGACCGAGCCCAAGATTAAGGGGCAGGATTATGAGTTCCTGAAGTGGGCGCGCGATTTCAGCCAGAAGCGCAAGTTCAAGAACCGTGTGCGGCGGCGCTTCCGCGCCCTGTGGGAGAAGTACACCGACCCGCAGCGCTACATCCGCAAACTGCGCCGCCTGCTCGGCCTCGATCGTCCCGACACGCCCGACCGCCCGCAGCCTGGCACGGGGCGCCCCCAGTGGCAGGTGACGTAAAGCCCTTTACAAACCTTATTGTCATGGAGAGGGTTGGAAAAGAGGGAGGAAAAAGGATGGCGCGTGTGGTTGAAGCGGTGGTGGAACGTGAGGGACAAGTGCGGCTGTTGGAACCTGTAAAGTTGAGCGCTCCCAGGCGCGCGTTTGTCCTCATCTTGGATGAGGAACCCGCGCATTACATGCCAGAGACCGCTTTGCTGAGCGAAGCGGCCTTGGCTGTGGACTGGGAACGTCCTGAGGAGGATGAAGCGTGGGCCCACTTACAGCAGGAGGAATACCAGAAACAGGGGAAAGAGGATCTGATCACTTATCTCCTTGAGCATCCATTGGTGATCCCAGAGATGCAGCCTTTGGCGCGAGAAGAAATTTATGATGAATAATAGGTGAGCATCTGGGCAATCTTGCTTGGAGAGCGGGCGAACTGGTCCTGTGGCGGCGTAAGCAGGCATTCGAGAAAGGGATGGCGATGAGTGTGGTAGCAACCCGATATGAGCATATCGTTTTGGATGAACGTGGTGTGCCGATTATTGCTGGCACCACCATGAAAGTTACCCAGTTGGTGCTGGAACACATGGCTTACGGGTGGAGTCCCGAAGAACTCCATTTTCAGCATCCTTACCTGACCATGGGACAGATCCATTCCGCGCTGGCCTACTACTGGGATCACAAGGAAGAAATGGACAGGGTCATCGAGGAGGATTTGGCGCGCGTGGAAAAGATCCAGCATAGAGTGAAACGCCCTCAGAGGTTGCTGGAACGTTTGAAAGCCAAGGGGTTCCTGCAGTGACCGTCCGTCTTTACATGGATCAGCATGTTCCGCGCGCCATCACAGTAGGACTACGTATGCGCGGCGTGGATGTTCTCACAGCGCAAGAAGATGGCACGAGCGACTGGGACGATGCTCGACTGCTGGATCGAGCAACAGCTTTAGGG
>JALWHQ010000464.1 GCA_026983525.1 Anaerolineae bacterium
GTCCCCCATCCCCCCTGGATGCACCATGCCCGAGGTGCTGGAACGCCTGGCCCTGGAGGCGGGGTGGACGCGCGACGAAGAGGGGCACTGGCACGCGCCGCCGCCCCTTTCCCCGCAGGAAGGTCCGCGCGACGAGGAGCACCCGCGCACGGGATTGGAGGCTTCCCCTGCACGGCGGTTGCGCGGCCGCGGGATTGCCATCGCCTACAAGAACGTGGGCTTCTCCTTCGGCTTCGTGGACGAGTGTCACGCCACCGTAGAACTGCACGGCGAGGCGGAGATCGAGAAGGTCGTGGTGCGGCACGCGGGCGCGGACGACGGCCAGGGCGCGCACACGGTCATGGCTCAGGTTGCCGCGGAGGTGGTCGGGGTGCCCATCGAGAAGGTGGAACTCATCGTCTCCGACACCTCCCAGACCGACAACTCGGGCAGCACCTCGGCCTCGCGCATGACCTTCATGGCGGGAAATTCCATCAAGCGGGCCGCGGAAGAGGCCCTGCGCCTGTGGTACGAGGAGGAGGAGCGCCCCGCCATTGCCCACTACCGGTACGTCCCCCGCCCCACCACCCCTTATGACCCCGAAACGGGCCGCTCCGATCCCAACATCACCTACGGCTACGTGGCCCAGTACGTGGAGGTGGAAGTCGACCCCGAGACGGGATATGTGACCCTGACCAAGGTTATTAGTGTGGACGACGTGGGACGCGCGGTCAATCCCCAACAGGTGGAGGGCCAGATCGAGGGCGCGATTGCCCAGGCCTTCGGCTGGGCCGTGATGGAGGAGTTCAAGGTGGAAGGAGGGCGGCCCCTCACCGACCGCCTGAGCACGTACCTGATTCCGACCATCTGGGATGCGCCCGAGGAGATTCGCCCTGTGATTATGGAGATTCCCGACCCGCAGGGGCCGTTCGGCGCGCGGGGTGTGGGCGAGATGCCCTTCCTCCCCCTGGCCCCCGCCATCGTCGCCGCGGTGCGCGACGCGACGGGCGTGTGGTTCAACGAACTTCCCCTCACGCCTGAGCGTGTGTGGCGGAAGATGAGGGAAAAACACGGTTAAAGGTTAAAAGTTCCAGGTTGAAGGTTGGAGTAACAGGCGAGGAGCGTCCACCTTTAACTTGCAACTTTCAACCTGTAACCTTTAACCTGTAACCCCCGTCTTGTAACCCACGATCACCCCCGCGCTCTTCGGGACGCGCCAAAATCCCTCGCGCGCGATGATACGACGGATGGCATCGCTAACGTGGTTGGTGATGGCCCGCCATTCCGCGGGGGTTAGGGGCGGCCCCTCCACATTGTCGATGGGGCCGCTCAAGTAGTAGGCCAGGGCCGCGTCCACGCTGGGGAAGCGGAACGCGTTTTCCAGAACGTGGGCTCGCGCGTTACCGAAGACAGCCTTCACCAGGGGGAGCCCGGATTCCACGCTGAAGCGCGCGTGGGGCATCTCACGAGCGCGGCGTCCAATCGCGCTCAACGCGGCCGCGTGCAGGTCGTACAGCGCCCTTTGACTGTCCGCGGTGTTTGTCGCCGCCACAAAGTAGCCCCCCTCGCGCAGCACGCGGTGACACTCCCGCAGCGCGGCCGGAACATCCTCCACGAAAAAGAGCACGTGGTTGGCAAAGACCACGTCAAACGAGGCATCGGCAAAGGGGAGCGCCGTTGCCGCCCCCAACAGTAATCGCTCGTCCACCCGGCGTTGGCGAGCCGCCGCGATCATCCGCGGGGAAACATCCAGGGCAGTGACGCGAGCGCCCTTCTGACGATAGTAAGGAAAGTAAGCGCCGCTGCCACACCCCACGTCCAGCACCGATTCACCCCCCTTCCAGGGGACATGCCCGACCACCCACGCGTAGAAATCCACCGAATGCTCGGAGTACAAGCGGTGGGCGCGAATGCGCGCTTCCAGGCCATGAACGCCACCCTGCATCATCCCGGCAACCGCTCCAGGGGGGCCAAACTCGCCAACAGGTGTTTGACCCCGACCTCCTCGAAGGCCACGGTGATTTCCTGATCGCCGCGACTATCCCGCGTTTCGATGACGATTCCTTCGCCGAACACCTTGTGGCGCACCCGTTCTCCCACCCGATAGCGCGGCCCGGCGGGGGCGCTGGACTCATCGAACGCGCGCGGCCAGCGCGTCTCCCGGGCAATGGCTTGCTGTCGTCGCCCCTCGAGGGTGCCCTCCCCCTCGATCACATGTTCCGGAATGTCCTTGAGAAAGCGGGAGGGCGTGTTCATGTCGTCCATGCCGTAACGGGTGCGGCGGAACGTGTACAGGAGATACAGGCGATCCTTGGCTCGCGTCATTCCCACGTAGAAAAGGCGGCGCTCCTCGGCCAGCCCCTCCGGATCTTCTAGGGAACGGCTGTGGGGAAGAAGTCCCTCCTCCAGCCCGGTGATGAAGACGACCGGGAATTCGAGGCCCTTTGCCATGTGCAGGGTGAGCAGCACGGGCGCGCCCACCTCCTCGGGTAACTCGTCCACGTCCGAGACCAGGGCCACCTCCTCCAGGAAAAGGGGCAGGCCATCGGGCCCCATCTCGTTGTACGTTTCGGCCACGCCGATGAGTTCCTGCACGTTCTCGATGCGCGAGCGCCCCTCCTCTGTGCTGTCGTCCAGATAGGCAAAATAGCGCACATCGGTGATGATCTGGTTGAGCAGGCTGCCCATACCCATGTGCTCCCGCATGTCCAGCCAGCCCTCCCACATGTCGAAGAAATCCAACAACGCCCGCTCTCCCGACATGCCCACGCCCGGTATCTTTTCCCCGCGTGCCAGAGCCTGCAATACCCGATAAGGACTCACCCCCTCGCGCTCGGCGTGAGCGAAGAGGGCGGTCGCGGTGCGCTTGCCGATGCGACGGGGCGGCACGTTGATGATGCGGTTGAGGGAGAGGGCATCATCCGGGTTGTGGACGATGCGCAAGTAGGCGAGGACATCCTTGATTTCCCGGCGTTCGTAGAACCGGGTGGCACCCACGAGGCGGTAGGGCATGTTGCGGGCGACAAAGGCTTCTTCCAGGGCGCGGGATTGCGCGTTGGTGCGATACATGATGGCAATGTCGCCCGGGTTGGCTTCGCCCGCGGCCACCAGGCGGGCGATTTCGTCCACCACGAATTGGGCTTCCTCGATCTCGTTGTAGGCTTCGTACACCACAATCTTGGGGCCGCCCTTGCGACGGGTGCGCAACGTCTTGGGCGTGCGGTAGGGGTTGCGGCTGATGACCGCGTTGGCTGCTTCCAAAATGAGAGGGGTGGAGCGGTAGTTCTCCTCGAGCAAAATCACCCGCGCGTTGGGAAAGTCCTGGCGGAACCGTTGCACGTTGCGGTAATCCGCGCCTCGAAAAGCGTAGATGGACTGATCCTCGTCCCCCACGACGAAAACGCTCTGCTCCGGCCCGGCCAGGAGCCGCACGATTTCGTACTGTGCCATGTTCGTGTCCTGAAACTCGTCCACGAGGAGGTGCTGCCAGCGGCGCTGGTATGCCTCGCGCACGTCCGGGTGCTCCCGCAGCAGTTGCACCGTGAGCATGAGCAGGTCATCGAAATCCACACCCTGGTTGGCCCGTAGGGTCTTCTGATAGGCTTCGTAGATGCGCCGGTACACTTCGTCCCGATAGGAACGAATGGGAAACTGTTCCGGGGGAAGGAGTTCGTTCTTGGCACGGGAAATGGCCGCGTGGGCACTGGCGGGCGGGTAGAGTTTGTCGTCCAGGTCGAGTTGGCGGATGACCGTGCGGATGATGTTTCGCTGGTCGCCGCTGTCGTAAATGACGAACCCGCGGCCCAGCCCCACCCGTTCCCCGTCCTGGCGAAGGATGCGCGCGCACACGCTGTGGAACGTCCCGATGGTCGCGCCGTGCAGGGAGCCCCCCAGAAGACGTTCGGTGCGCTCGCGCATTTCCCGCGCTGCCTTATTCGTGAAGGTCACGGCCAGAATGCGGAAGGGCGGCACTCCCCAATGGCGCACCAGGTAGGCGATACGGTGGGTGAGGACGCGCGTCTTGCCCGAGCCCGGCCCGGCCAGAACCAGGATGGGGCCTGGAGGCGCGGTCACCGCTTCCCGTTGCTGTTCGTTCAGTCCGGCCAAAATGTCGTCCATGCGTGTTTCCTGCTCTCCGCAGTCTTCTAAGGGTCAGGACTAAAAATGAGTTTACATGGTCCCCAGCCGACGATGGACCATGGACGATGGACGATGGCCTTCAACTGTCATCTATCGTCCATGGTCCATCGTCCATCGTCCGTGCGTCCGATGGTCAATGATGTTTGTCCACTTGCTTATCATGAGATGCTTCACGTGAGGGCGGGCAAAATGAACCCATAAAGGGCCATGAGTGCAAGGCCACCCAGCCCCAGGAAAGGCATGAGCAGCCAGGCAGGGCGCGCGCGCGGCCAGCGCCATGCCAACCCGAACCACACCGCCAACGCGAACAGGCTCAGGACATCCCAGCGGTCGAACGGGCCCAAATCCACAACGGCCGCGGCCAGGGCCAGCATCCCCCCCAGCCCGGCCATCAGCGCGACCCACCGCGCTCGTGGCGAATCGAGCAGCATCCACAGGCCCGGCATGATAAATGCGGCCAACGGGATGAGCATGGGGAAGAGGTAGCGGCCCTGGTGCTGGAGGAAGGAAACGTTATACCCGACATAGGAAATGATCGTCCCCGCGGCCGCGGCTGCCAGGAGGCCGAGGGCGCGCGTAGGGGCGAGGCATTGTCGCTTTACCACGCAGATGAGCACGGCCGCAAGGAGCACGAGGGAAAAGTAGGTGAGGGCTTTGTACACGCGCGCGTCCATAAGCACCCCCATCCACCCGAACTGCCCCCAGAAGGATCGGAACGTCCAGGTCAGGGCGCGCGTCCACAGGGCTCCCCAGCCCTCGCGCGCGACGAATTCGGCCGTGGTCATCTGCCCCACCACCACCTCCGCATGACGGCGCAAGCCCAGAAAATCGGGCCAGCCGTAGACCAGGATATTGCGAACGTAGAAGGGCAGCGCCAACAGCACGCCTATGACCCCCTCCACCAGCCAACGTCTTACCCATTGGACCAGCGGGAAAGACGAGACCCGCCGTGAGCGCACATAGTTGAGGAGGTGAAACGTGCCCCAGGCCAGCAACGCCGGCAGGTAAATAGTCGTCTTGGTGAGCAGTACCATGCCCAGGATGGCCCCGCGCACCCAGGACATCCGATGCCCGCGCGGCCTGTCCACGTCGGTGACGAGCCGCAGGAGGAGCAGGGCCAGCACCAGTTCGGCCAGGGCATCGTTGTTGGCCCCGGCCATCATTGCCAGGTGCTGAGGAATGAAGGCGATGAACGCCACGCCCCCAAGGGCCAGGGATGGGTGGTTGGGAAACAAGCGTCGTAAGATCTGATAAGCGACCAGGAGCAAGACAACACTCAAGGCCAGAGAGTAGAGGCGCATGGTGTACACAGCAGGGGCGAGCGCGGGCGAAGATGTCGCGTTCAGGGCAGAAGGCGCGAACAGGCGTATTAGCAGGGCGGCTCCCAGGTAGTACAGGGGCGGCTGGTGTGACTCGTAGCGGATGGAAGAGACGGACATGTGCGGGGGAAAGTGGGCCGCCTTGATGCGCTCCAGGTAGGCGGCGTCGTAGTCGCCGGCCTTCAGCACGGGCAAGGTGGCGGTGCGGGCCACGTGCAGCGCGTAGTTCACGTGCGCGGGCTCATCGGGCACCTGCCACAGCGGGGTAAGCCGCGCGTACTGAACGCCAACACCCACATAAATCAACAAGATGGCGAGCAAAATCCAGCGCGCCCAGGGGCGAGGGAGCCCGTCTTCGTTTGTGTGGTTTCCCGCTTTACTCTCGATTCTCGTCATCGCGCTTTCTTCCACCCCTCCCCTAAACCTGGGAGAGGCCGTTCTATGCCGGGAATTCCCTGTGCGGGTCAGACAGTGTAGTATATGGCGAAAGCCATCGGGAATGGAATTTCGCTGACCACGTGGAGTGGAGACATGACGACGTTGACGGTGTCCCTTATCCAACTCGATGTGTGCGACGGCGCCCCGGAAACGAACGTGGCGCGGGCGCGCGCGATGGTACACGAAGCCGTGCGCCGCGGGTCCCAACTCATCGTCCTGCCAGAACTGTGGCCGGTGGGCTACGCTCTGGAGCGGGCGTCCGACCTGGCGGCTCCCCAGGGCGAGGGTCCTTTTGCCGCGGTGGATGCGTGGGCGCGCGAGCACCGTGTGTGGATCACCGGCTCCTTCCTGGAGCGCACACCCACCGGGTTCGCCAACACCGCCGTCATGTTCACCCCCGAAGGCCCCCTCTCGCCCCCCTACCGCAAGATTCACCTGTTCCGCCTGATGGATGAAGACCAGTATTTGGAATCGGGGGACGAGACGCCTGTGTACGCCTTGCCCTTCGGGCCGGTTGCCCTGGCCATTTGCTACGATGTGCGTTTTCCGGAACTCTTCCGGCTCTATGGAGAACGGGGGGCTCGCCTCGTCATTCTGCCGGCGGAATGGCCCCACCCTCGCCTTCACCATTGGCGTACGCTCGTTCAGGCGCGGGCCATCGAAAACCAGGTGTTCATGTTGGCCTGCAATCGCGTGGGCGAGAGCAAAGGGACGCGCTTCTTCGGTCACTCGATGGTCGTCTCCCCATGGGGCGAGGTGCTCCTGGAGGCGGGGGAGCAGGAGGTCATCCTGACGACGGAAATAGACCTGGATGAGGTTACTCGGGCGCGGCAACGCATTCCTGTTTGGGAAGATAGGCGGTTGGGGGTGCAGGGGCTGACTTGAGCCAGCCCCTGCCTAAGGCACTACCGCGCGTACTCGACGGCCCGCTTCTCGCGGATCACCGTCACCTTGATCTGGCCGGGATACTCGAGGTTGTCCTCCACCTTCTGGGCAATTTCGCGCGAGAGTTCTATGACCCCGTAGTCGTCTATTTCGTCGGGCTTGACAATAATGCGGATTTCCCGTCCTGCCTGAATGGCATAGGCTTCTTCGACTCCGGGGAAGGACTTGGCAATTTCCTCCAGAGCGGTGACACGCTTGATGTAGGTTTCCAGAGATTCGCGACGGGCCCCGGGACGAGCGCCAGAGATGGCATCGGCCACGGCCACGATGATGGCTTCCAGACTCTTGGGCTCTTCCTCACCGTGGTGGCTGGCAATGCAGTTGACGACCTTCTCGGGCACGCCGTAGCGCCGCGCGATTTCCGCCCCCACCAGGGCGTGGGGTCCTTCCACCTCGTGCGTGACCGCTTTACCGATGTCGTGCAGGAGACCCCCCAACTTGGCCGTGTAGACATCGGCCCCCAGTTCCGCTGCCAGGAGCGCGGCCAGGTGGGCTACTTCGATGGCGTGGGCCCACTGGTTCTGCCCGTAGGATGTGCGGAAGCGCAGCCGCCCCAACAGGCGCACCAGGTCGGGGTGCAGGTTGGCGATGCCCGTTTCCAGCAGGGCTTCCTCACCGGCCTTGATGATGATGTCCTCCACCTCCTCGCGCGCCTTCTCGACTTCCTTTTCGATGCGCGCGGGGTGGATACGCCCATCCTGCACGAGTTTGGTCAGGGCGCGGCGGGCCACCTCGCGTCGCACAGGGTCGAACGAGGAAATGGTCACTGCCTCGGGCGTATCGTCCACAATGATGTCCACACCCGTGGCATTCTCAATGGCTCGAATGTTGCGCCCCTGCCGGCCAATGATGCGACCCTTCATTTCGTCGCTGGGCAAGGGCACCGACGTGACCGTGGTCTCGGCCAAATGTTCGGAGGCCAGACGCTCGATGGCTATGGTGATAATCTCGCGCGCCCGTTCCTGGGCCTGGGCCCGCGCCTCCGCCTCGATCTCCCGCACGAGGCGGGCCATGTCCTCGCGTGTTTCCTGCTCCACCATGCGGAGGAGTTCCTGCCGCGCTTCCTCGGTGGACATGGCAGCGATGCGCTCCAGTTCCGCGCGACGCTCCTCTTCCAGTTGCGTCAACTCCTCTGCCCGTTGCGCCAACTCCTTTTCCCGTTGGGAGATGCGCTGTTCGCGCGTCTCCAATTGTTCCAGACGCCGCTCCAGGTGGTCCTGACGGCGTTGCAAGCGGTCTTCCAGCCGCTCGATTTCCCGACGTCGCTGCTGTACTTCCCGCTCCACCTGACGGCGGAGTTCCAGGGCTTCATCTTTGGCCTCAAGGATGATGCGCTTGGCCTCGCCCTTTGCCTCCTCAATCAGGCGGGAACGGGTGCGCTCTGCTTCTTCTGTGGTGGAACGCAACCGGGCTTCGGCGATGCGCTTTCCAACGATGTAGCCAATGACAATCGCAGCAACGACGAGAGTCAAACCTGCTCCAACAGCGATGATGGTCAACGGTTCCATGATATTCCCTCTCGTCTATGAAGGTTGTAAGGTCCACGCCGAGGATCGGGAAGAGACGACCTCACTCCTCTTCCACGTGTTCACTCTGCATCTCTTCCCAGACTCGACGTACAACGTCGTTGATGATGTCGTATGAGAACCCACGTCGGGCAAGGTAGTCCCCCGCCTTCTTGCGAAATGTATGCCAGTCCAGGTGGCGCCACTGACGCAGGCGCGAGGCCAACGCTCGCCGTGCACTGTCCTCCGGGTCGAGGTCGGCCAGCACCCGCTGAATGATGTCGTTTGAAATGCCTTTTTGGCGCAATTCCTGGCGCAGGGCGATGAGGCCGCGCGGGCGAAAGCGTTCCCTATCCTCGACCCAAAACCGGGCAAAGGCCTCGTCGTCCAGGTAACCCCACTCCTGCAAGCGCTCAATAACGTGCTCGATGGTGGTCTCAGCAAAGCCTTTGCGCCTCAGATAATCACGCACCTCTGCGGTACTGCGGGCTCGCGTGCCCAGATACCGCAACGCCAGGTCGCGGGCCCGCGCGTACGCGTCTGCCGCCTTGAGGCGATCGATGTCCTCATCGCTCAGGTATTGCCCTGTGTGTAGGTTCAGCGCCTCAGAAAGGGGAATGCCAAAGGCAAATTCCCCGTCCAGATATACGTTCACCCGGTTCTTCTTGCGCTTTTGGATTTCCAGCGCCGTGATTGTACCGGCCATGACCACCTTATGTGCAGGGCGATGCCCATTCTGAACGATTCCCATAAAAACAGGCAGGCCGGAGCGCGTCATGCCTCCGGCCTGGCTCAGGTGCAACGAATGACGATATGCAGTTATCGCGGGCGCGCTAAACCGCCCCGCTGTTTAGCGACAACAAGCAGAAGTTAGTGAACGGAATGTCCTGCCAGGATGTCCGCACCTACATAAGCCTGTGCTATCCATGAACGAGATATGTCCTCCACCAACGGATGAGCCAGCAACGGACCTCCTCAGAGATGTACCCATATCGCGCGTTCAGCACGGCGCGATGACCATCTCCACGTACGGCGTGTAACGTCTTTTACGCAAAGTCGGGTGGGCTATTGGCCCCTGTTTTCTGCTTGTTCGGC